>DASPJI010000887.1:0-14284 GCA_035628695.1 Thermoanaerobaculia bacterium
CCCTCTCCACCATTCCCGTCCCCAGGGCCAGCAGGTAATAGCGCGCCAGATAGTCGGCGTGCGACTCCTCGTCCACCGAGACGGAGCGGCCGGCGGGGGAGTGCGGCCCCTCGCGCAAGGGCCAGTTCACCTCGGTGATCCACGAGCGGCCGGCGCTGTTCCTCCCGCTGTTCCTCCCGGTATCGGCGATCGCCTTGAGAAGCACCACCTTGTCCACCGTGTCGAAGCCCGCCTGCCGGTTCTCGGGGGCGCCGCGGCGGTCGACGTAGAGGAGGCTCGCGACGGCGTCGAAGCGCAGGCCGGGGCGGCGGAGGTTGAGCGCCGCCGCGGTCAGGTGATATTCGAAGTCGATCACCGACGGGCCCAGGATCTCCACCCCGGGGTGCCGGCGCAGCACCTCCGAGGCCGAGCGCACCAGCTCCACGTACTCGGCCAGGTTCCAGATCCCCCACTTGCTGCGGTTGATCGCCTGACCCACCTGGAAGCGCGTGCCGTAGGGGACGAAGCGCGGCGCGATCTCCTCGATGGCGCGGCGCCAGCGGGCGGGGTCCTTCACCAGCTCGCGGTTCTGCGGCAGGGCGAAGGTCATCTCGCAGCCTCTCCCATGGAGATCCCGCGCCAGCTCCTCCTCGGCGCCGTGGTCGTCGTCCCAGAGATGGAGCCGGAGGAGGATGTGACGGACCCCCAGCTCGTCCACCATGCGGAGGACCTCACCGGGTGCCTCGGGCCAGGGGCGGACGCAGAGCCCGGCACCGTCCCAGGGCACCGGCTGCTTGTTCAGGTCGGCCTTCAGCTCGCGGTAGCGCGACCAGATCCTGGGGAGGGCGCCGGCCACGGCCGCCGCCTCCTCGGCGTGGTGCCCGGCGTCGGTCAGCCGCACCCGCAGCTTCGCGAGGCGCCCCGCGTGCTGGTGCGGCTGGTCCGAGAGGTGGTCCCAGACCACCTGGTCGCGCGCTCCGGCCCCCGCCGGCGCGTCCGGGATGTGCGGATGCGCCACCCGCGGCACGAAGAGGCCGCGCACCGTGCCGGTGAGGCCGCGCAGGCCGCCACGCAGCCGCTGCTTGCTCCGGTTCTTGAGCAGGAACCCGTGGTGGGCGGCGAGGTAGAGCGTCTTGAGCCCGCCGCCGGGCGGCCCCCCCTGGTAGCTCGCCAGGAACAGCTCCTGATGCTCCGGCCGGTGGATGGCCAGGCGCGACAGGTCGCGCGCCCGCTCCGACAGGGTGAGGCGCCTCCCCATGCGGGTGCGGTTGAGGTCCAGGAGATAGAGGGCGGACGGGATCCCCTGGGGGCCCGGCTCGATCAAGACGTTGCCCACCGACAGGTCGCGGTGCCAGAAGCCGGCGTCGTGGAGCCGCCGCGCCATCCGGCCGACCTCCTGGAGGAAGCCGCGGGCGTCGATTTGCGGGAACTCCTCGCGCTCCCGGCCGGCGTTCAGGGCGCGCAGGAAGTAGCGCGCCTCGATCACCCCGGTCACGTGACGGCAGACGTAGAAGGCGGGGCCGGACTCGGCGGTGGACTCGAGGAGCATCACCGGCTCGGGGGTGAGGATGCCGGCTTCGAGGAGCGCCCGCGCCACCCGCCAGCTCTTCGCCGCCTTGCTCCCCTTGAGGCGCCGCCGCAGCCGGTCCTTGGCCCGCTCGTGCCGGAACTGCTTGACGACCACGTCGACTGGGCCGGCGACCGTGTCGAGCCGCGACACATAGAGATAGTTGCGGCCCCAGTGCAGCGTCTTGACCGCCGCTCCGGGGTCGGTGAGGCGGGCCACCGCGGCGGCGAGGTCGGCGGGTCGGAAGGCCGGGTCCAGCTCCCCGGACCAGCCCGGGAGGGAGAAGGTCTCGGCGGGGTCGATCTCAGACCTCCACGACGTCGAAGCGCTCTTGATGGAGCTCGGGGTCCCCCTGGAGCAGGATCTTCAGCCCCAATGACCGCTCCAGCTCGTCGAGGATCGCCCGCTCCTCCTGCTGCAGGGCGCGCGAGATCTCGGGGTGGACGCGCAGCAGCAGCTCCGAGGCGGCCCAGCGGCCGCGCAGGCGCAGCAGCTCCTTGCGCAGGTTGAGGCAGATCGTGGCCACCGAGCGGATGCGGCCGTGCCCGCCGCAGTAAGGGCAAGGCTGGGTGAGCAGCCGCTCGAGGTTCGACCGGCTGCGCTTGCGGGTGATCTCCACCAGGCCGAACTCGGAGATGTTGAGCATCTTGGTCTTCGCCCGGTCCTTGCGCAGCTCGATATCGAGGCGGGCGAAGACCCGCTCGCGGTGCTCCTGCTCGACCATGTCGATGAGGTCGAGGACGATGATGCCGCCGAGGTCGCGCAGGCGGATCTGGCGCACGATCTCCTGCACCGCCTCGAGGTTGGTCTGGAGCACCGTGTCCTCGAGGTTGCTCTGGCCGACGAAGCGCCCGGTGTTGACGTCGATCGCCACCAGCGCCTCGGTGGGGTTGATGACGATGTAGCCGCCGGACTTGAGCCAGACCTTGCTCTTGAGCGCCGCCTCGATCTGCTCTTCAAGGCCGAACTGCTCGAAGAGCGACGTCCGCTGGCGGAACAGCTTGACCTTGCTGACTAGCCCGGGCTGCACCTGGTCGAGGAACTCGACGATGCGCTCGTAGGTCTCCTCGCCGTCCACCCAGAGGACGGCGAAGTCGGAGTGCAGGAGGTCGCGCACCACCCGGAGGGCGAGGTCGAGGTCCTGGTGCAGCAGGGTGGGGGCGGAGACCTTGCCGGCGCGCTGGCGGATGCGCTCCCAGAGGCGCGTCAGGTAGGTGAGGTCGCTCTCGAACTCCTCGACGCCGCGCCCCTCGCCGACGGTGCGCACGATCAGCCCGCCGCTGTTGGTGGGGAGCTGGCCGATGGCGCCGAGCAGGCGCTCGCGCTCGGCCTCGTCCTCGATGCGGCGCGAGACGCCGAAGTGGCGCACGGTGGGGAGCAGCACCAGGTAGCGGCCGGGCAGCGTCACGTGGGTGCTGATCCGCGCCCCCTTGTTGGGCAGCGGGTCCTTGACCACCTGGACGATGATCTCCTGCCCCTGCTTGAGGAGGTCGTCGATGGACGGGGCGGCGTGGTGGGACGGCGGCTCCTCCGGCCGCCCCTCCTCGAGCTCCAGCTCCTCCATCGCCTCGACGTCCGAGGCCACGTCGCTGACGTAGAGGAAGGCGTCGCGCTCCAGGCCGACGTCGACGAACGCCGCCTGCATGCCGGGGAGCACCCGCGTCACCCGCCCCTTGTAGACGTTGCCCACCATCCCCCGGTGACGGTGGCGCTCGACGAAGATCTCCGTCAGGCGGTCGTCCTCGAGGACGGCGATCCGCGTCTGGTGCGGATCGCTCTCGATGAGCATCTTCAATGTCATGGCTCGCTCCGCCCGGCGCAGGCGACTGGCAGCGTAGCGCACACGAAGGAGCCGAGCAGGGCGGAGCGGGCCATCATCGGTTCACGTAGCGGCGCATGTCCACTCCCAGCATGATCCCCGCGGCCATGAAGTTGATCATGGTGAAGGAGCCGCCATAGGAGAGGAAGGGCAGGGGGATGCCGGTGATGGGCAGGAAGCCCACCACCATGGCGGAGTTGTAGAGCACGTGGAAGCAGGCGATGGACACCAGCCCCACCACCAGGATGATGCCGGCGCGGTCGCGGGCCCGCATGGCGATGCGGGCGGCGCTTCCTATATAGAGGACGTAGAGGCCGAGCACCGTGCAGACGCCGAGGAAGCCCCACTCCTCGGCCAGCACCGCGAGGATGAAGTCGGTGTGGCGCGCCGGCAGGAAGCGGAGCTGGCTCTGGGTGCCCTGCATGTAGCCCTTGCCCATCAGCTCCCCGGAGCCCACCGCGATCTTGCTCTGGCGCACCTGGTAGCCGGCCCCCAGCGGATCGCTCTCCGGCTGCAGGAAGGTGATGACGCGCTGGCGCTGGTAGCCCTGCATGCCGAAGCTCCACACCGCCACGCCCAGGATGAGGACGATCAGCGACGCGATGACGATCAGCCGCAGCCGCACTCCGGCCACCAGCAGCGTGCCGGCGAGCAGCGGCGTGTACATGGCGGCGCCGCCCATGTCCGGCTCGATGGCGACCAGCACGATGGGCAGGCCGACGATCGCGGCGGCGATGGCGATCTGCTGGAGGTCGAGCACCCGGCGGTTCAGCCCCGACAGGTAGCGGGCCAGGAACAGCGCCGTGGCGAGCTTGGCGAACTCCGACGGCTGGAACTGGACGGGGCCGATCTGCAGCCAGTTGGCCGCGCCTCCTCTCACCTCGCCCATGAAGAGCACCAGGATCAGCAGGGCGATGCCCAGCAGGTAGAGCACCAGCGAGAGGTCGAGGAGCACGTGGTAGTCGATGCTCATCACCACCAGCATCAGGACGAGCCCCACCCCCACCCACGCGGCCTGGCGCGGCAGGTAGTCGATGGGCATCTCGGCGCTGGCGCTGTGCACCGTGGCGAGGCCGGCGGCGGCGAGGAGCAGGACGGACAGCAGGAGCCCGCCGTCGAGCGACGACAGGTGCCGCAGCCGCGGCTTCTCCTCAGCGAGCGGCTGGATGCTGGAGATCGACTTTGAAAAACTTGGCATGCAGGGCCTGCGCAATCGGTGCCGCCATCCTCGACCCCGAGCCGCCATGCTCGGCGAAGACGATCACCACCAGGCGGGGGTCTTCGAGCGGGGCGAACGAGGCGAACCAGGCGTGGTCACGGTATTTGAAAGGGAGGGCCTTGGCGTCGGTGCGGGCCGACTGGGCGATGACCTGGACCGTGCCGGTCTTGCCCGCCATGTCGATGCCCGGCACCCGCGCCGACCAGTAGGCGGTGCCGCCCGGCTCGTTGACCACCTGCCAGAGGCCTTCGCGCGCCGCGCGCAACGCCGCCGGGTCGAGGGCCACGTGCTCGGTTTTGGTCTCGCCGCCCTTGATCAGATGGGGGACGACCTTGGTGCCGCCGTTGGCGACGATGGCCATCATCGACGCCATCTGCAGCGGCGTCATCAGCACCGGCCCCTGGCCGATGGAGACGGAGATGGTCTCGCCGGGGTACCACTTGTGCTTGCGCACTTTCTGGCTCCACGCCTCGTCCGGCACCAGCCCCTTCTTCTCGCCGTGCAGCTCGATGCCGGTGACCGAGCCGAGGCCGAACAGGCGCGAGTAGTGGGCGATGCGCTCGATCCCCAGCCGCTGGCCGACGTTGTAGAAGTAGACGTCGCAGGAGTGCATCATCGCCCGCCGCACGTCCACCGAGCCGTGCCCCCCCTTGCGCCAGCACCGGAAGAAACGGCCGTAGAAGCTGGCGCCGCCGCCGCAGTGGAAGCGGGTCTGCTCGTTGACCACCCCCTCGGTCAGGCCGGCGACCGCCATGACGATCTTGAACACCGAGCCCGGCGAGTGGGTGTTCTGGAGCACCCGGTTCTGCAGCGGGTTGTGCGGCGCCTCGAGCAGCGCCTTCCACTCCCCCTTCTGGAGGCGGCGGGCGAACAGGTTGGGGTTGAAGGAGGGCGACGAGACCAGCGCCAGCAGCTCGCCGTTGCGCGGGTCCATGGCGACGATGGCGCCGACCTTCTCCGGGCCCTCGAGCCAGCGCGCCGCCTCCTGCTGGAGCTCGAGGTCGAGGGAGAGGGTGAGGTTCTCGCCCGGCTGGGCGGGGGTGGTGCCGTACTCCTGGAGCAGCTCGCCGCGGCTGTCGACCACCACCACCCGCTCGCCGTCGCGGCCGCGGAGCTGCTGGTCGTAGATCTGCTCGATCCCCTTCTTGCCCACCATGTCGCCGGGCTGGTAGGCGCCCTCGGAGTCCTCGATCTCGTCCTGCGTCACCTCGCCCAGGTAGCCGATGACGTGGGCGGTCTGCTCGCGGTGCCGGTAGAGGCGCAGGTGCTGGACCTCGACCTCGAACTCCGGGTACTCGAGCCCCTGGACGCCGAAGCGCGCCACCTCGGAGAGGGTCAGGTTCTCGGCGAGCAGCACCGGCTTGAACTCGGGGATGGCGCGGTAGCCCTCGAGCACCGCCAGCAGCTCGGCCACCGGCTTGCCCAGCACCTGGGAGGCGAAGCGGACGCTCGCCGCCGCGTCGGGGCTGCGGCTGCGGTCGAACATCAGGTTGTAGCTCGGGATGTTCTCGACCAGCAGCCGGCCTTCGCGGTCGTAGATCAGGCCGCGGGGCGCCTTGATGGGGAGCTTGCGCAGCCGGTTGTTCTCGGCCAGCTCGCGGTAGTAGTCCCCCTGGACGATCTGGACGAACCAGAAGCCCGCCCCGATCAGCACCAGCAGGACGGTGACCACCCGGGTGAGCACCCGGATGCGCAGGATCAGATCTTCCCGATGTTCGCGTACGACCAGCATGGGGTGTCCTTCCGGTATTTCAGCCGCTGTCCTCAGCCGAGACGCAGACGGCTCATGCGGCTGCGGCGCCGGCTCTCGGCGGTGCGGCGCCAGCGCCGGCCGGCGATGTGGGCGGCGAGGCCGATCAGCCCGCAGACGCCCGCCTTGACCGCCGCCCAGACCGGGTCCGGCAGCGACGAGTCGGGCAGCAGCAGGAAGGCCAGGGTGACCAGGACCGCCTGCTGCAGCACGGCGGCAAAGCTCACCACCGCGAAGACGCCGGAGGCCCGCTGGATGACCAGGCGCTGGGCCAGCCGCGCCGTGCCGTAGCCGATGATGGTATCAGCGAAGCCGAAGAGGCCGAAGGGGGCGCTGGTCAGGGAGTCGTGGAGCAGCCCGACCAGCAGGCCGACGAGCATCCCCGACAGCGAGTTGCCCTCCAGGGCGTGGAGCACCACGACGACCAGAAAGACGTCGACCACCTGGGCGAAGCCGGGGAACATCCGCACCCCCGCCAGGTGGACGAGGACGGCGACGGCGATGGCGGCGAGCGTCTTAAGGACGGGCACCCGGCAGGGCCTCCCGCACCCGCGGCGGCGGGGGCGTGTAGTCGAGGAGATAAACTTGGTCGAGGGAGCCGAGGTCGACGGCCGGCGCCACCTCGATGCCGTGGAAGAGCTGGCCCTCCTGGGTCACCTCCACCACCGTGCCGATCGGGATGCCGCGCGGATAGATGCCGTCGATGCCGGCGGTCAGCACCTGGTCGCCGGGGCGGACGTCGGCCTGGAGCGGCACGTAGTCGAGGCGGAGCCCCTCGCCCTGGCCGCTGCCGCGCACCACCCCCTGGCGGCGGGTGCGCAGGACCATCGCCCCGACGCCGGCGGCGCGATCGGTGATGATCTGCACCTTGGCATAGGGGCCGGCCACGGTCACCACCCGCCCGACCAGGCCCTGAGGGGCGAGCACCGGCTGCCCCTCGCGGGCGGGCTCGTCGCCGGTGTAGAGGAGCAGGGTGCGCAGCCAGGAGACGTGGTCGGCATAGACGATGTCCACGGCGCGGATGCGGCCGCCCGGCGGCGCGGAGTAGCGGACGGCGTCGCCCAGCCGCCGCATCTCCTGCTCGACGTCGGTGAGCTGGAGCAGTTGCAGCCGCAGCTCCTCGACCTCGCGGCGCAGCCGCCGGTTCTCCTCCTGCAGGGAGCCGCGCAGCCGCAGCCCCTCGCGGGCGCCGGAGACGCTCTCGGGGATGGTGGTCACCGTGCGCGCCGCCGGGCCGAGGAGGCGGAGCCCCCAGGCTTCGAGAAAGGTGTCGGAGCTGGAGCCGCGCGCCCCCTGGATCGCCAGGAAGACGAGCTGGCCCACCAGCAGGACCACCAGGAGCCAGCCCGTGCGGCGCTCTTCCACGGCTTCGCTCCGTGCCACTTCAACCGCGCCAGACCCGGGTTACCGGATGGAGACCTTGCGCAGGAGGTCGATGTCCGACAGCACGCGGCCGGTGCCCAGCACCACCGAGGCGAGCGGGTCCTCGGCGAGGACGACCGGCAGGCCGGTCTCGTCGCGCAGCCGCTGGTCGAGGTTGCGCAGCAGGGCGCCGCCGCCGGAGAGCACGATCCCCTTGTCCATGATGTCGGCCGACAGCTCCGGCGGGGTGCGCTCGAGGGCCATGCGCACCGCCTCGACGATGGTGGCGACCGGCTCCGCCAGCGCCTCGCGGATCTCCTCGTCGGAGATGGTCAGGGTCTTGGGGACGCCTTCGACGAGATCGCGCCCCTTGATCTCCATCCGGATCTCTTCCTTGAGCGGATAGGCCGAGCCGAGCTCGATCTTGATCTGCTCGGCGGTGCGCTCGCCGATGAGCAGGTTGTACTTGCGTTTCAGGTACTGGATGAGCGCCACGTCCATCTCGTTGCCGGCGATCCGTACCGAGCGGCTGTACACCGTGCCGGCGAGCGAGATGACCGCCACGTCCGTGGTGCCGCCGCCGATGTCGACGATCATGTTGCCCGACGGCTCGGTGATCGGCAGCCCGGCGCCGATCGCCGCCATCATCGCCTGCTCCACCAGGAAGACCTCCGAGGCGCCGGCCCGCATCGCCGAGTCGCGCACGGCCCGCTTCTCCACCTGGGTGATCTCCGACGGCACGCCGATGACGATGCGCGGGTGCACGTACATCTTGCGCCCGTGAGCCTTCTTGATGAAGTACTCGAGCATCTTTTCGGTGACCTCGAAGTCGGCGATGACGCCGTCCTTCATCGGCCGGATGGACTCGATGTTGCCGGGGGTGCGCCCCAGCATCTCCTTGGCTTCGCTCCCCACCGCCTCGATCCGGTTCGTGAGCTTGTTGATGACGACGACGGAGGGCTCGCGCACCACGATGCCCTGGTTGCTGGCGAAGACCAGGGTGTTGGCGGTGCCGAGATCGATGGCGAGGTCTTTGGAGAAGTAGCGCAGAAACGAACCGAGGGGCATCAGCTTTCCTACTTTTGACGAGGGCTCCGGACAGGCGAGCGACGCGGGCTGCAGCGGCGGCCGGAAGCGGGGTTCACGGGTTTATCGGGACGACGAATCAGGGATTTTCGACGAACACACGGCGGTTCTGCACCGCCACATTGCCGGACGTATCGTACGCCTTGATCTCGATGAAGCTCCAGCCTTCCTTGTTGAGCTGGACGGTCTTGGTGAACGAGCCGTCCGCCGCGACCTTGACCTGCTCGCCGTTGACTTCGATCCGGGATCCGGGCTCGCTGCGCCCGTCGACGATGAAAATACTACCGTAGGACTTCACGTCGTCGAGGTCAAGCTTGGGAGGCGTCTTGTCCCGCTCGCCGCTCTCGGCGCTCAGGGCGGAGACGCGGAACTCGCGCGCCGGGCTCCACGGCCCCTGCATCCCGTCCCCTCCCAGAGCGGCGACCCGCCACAGGAAGGTCCCCTCGCCGCGCAGGGACAGCGTCGCCCGTGTCTTCGCCCGGCTCGGGTCCTGGACGACATTATCGACGAAAAGGTTGTTGCGCGACACCTCCAGCTTGTAACGGCTGGCGCCGGTGACCGGCTCCCAGGCGAGCACGAGGGTGCGCTGCCGGTTCATGTCGAGGCTGAGCTGGTGCGCGGGCTCCAGGAGCTCGGGGCGGCCGGGCAGGGCCGAGGGGGCGGAGAGCAGGTCGCCGGTCTGCACCACCTGCTGCAGCTCGTTGACCTCCTGCTTCATCCCCCCCTTGGCGGCCAGCTCCATGCCGCCGCGGTAGGCGCCGAAGCGGCCGCGGTTGGAGTCCTTGTCGAAGGCGACGAAGGCCTCCGAGTCCTTGCGCACCTCGGCCACCGCGCCCGGCGTCCGCACCTGGCTGCTGTTCTGGGTGGTGTTGAGGTCGACCCAGCCGTACTCCATCTGGATGGTCTGCTCAGCCGGCCGGCCCGGCGCCGAGCGCCCGGCCGAGACGATGAACTGGGTGTTGGGGCGCACGGTGTAGAGGGTGCCGTCGGTGAACATGATCTCGGCCGAGCCGCTGCCCGACGTCCGCACGTAGTCGCCCGGGCGCAGGGGGAGGCGGCTGCGCGCCTCCTCCCATTCGCCCCCCTCGCCGCGCCGGTACTCGACCTCCCCCTGGACGGAGAGGAAGTTGGCCTGGCTGGCGCCCGACGGCAGGGCCAGGGAGTCGAGGATGTGGAGCAGCACGCCGCGGCTGCGGAGGCCGTCGCTCAGCGATTGCCGGAATTCCTTCGCGAGGAACCGGTTGCGGGCTTGGTCGAAGCTCTCGTGGGCGGCGTTGAGCTCCTTGCCGAAGCTGGCGGCCCGCTTCTCGTTCTGCAACCTCTGGAACAGGTCCGCCGTCTCCTCCAGCACCTGGGCGGCCTCGCGCTCCAGGGAGCGCCGTTCCCAGAGCCGATAGCCGAAATAGCTCGCCACCAGCAACACGATGATCGTCAACAGCAGGGCCCAGCCCCGCAGTGTGTCCACCGATACGCTGTACCAGTCCTTGGTCGGGCGGGCTGCCTTCCGGTCGGCCACCTCTCAACTCCCTTTCATGTAGGAAACCGAATATACACCACAAAACCCCGCCCGTGGTAAAGTTCGCCGTTCCCCAGGGAGCGAAAGGAGTTCGTTCATGCTCAAGGTCTTCCGCGACAATTTGAAACACCTCAGCTGGATCCTCTGGGCGGTCATCGCCCTGTTCGTGCTTCTGGTCTTCGTCGACTACGGCTCCCTCACGCAGCCGGGCGGCGCCGCCGGCACCACCGCTGCCACGGTGGGCGGCCAGACGGTGTCGATGCAGGAGTTCGAGCGCTCCTACCGGGCGCTTGAGGCGCAGTACCAGCAGAGCTTCGGCGAGCAGTTCACCCCCGAGCTGGCGCGCCAGATGCGGCTGCCGCTCCAGGCGCTCGACCAGCTCATCAACGACAAGATCCTCCTCGAAGAGGCGGAGCAGATGGGCCTGCGGGTGAGCGACGCCGAGGTCCAGCAGGCGATCCTGGAGGTCGACGCCTTCAAGGACGAGAAGGGGCAGTTCATCGGCCAGGAGCTCTACAGCCAGGTGCTGCAGTCCAACGGCTTCACGGTCGCCGAGTTCGAGCGCCAGGTGCGCGAGGACATCCTGCGCGACAAGCTGCGCAACGCCCTGCTGGCGAGCGCCTACGTCAGCGAGGCCGAGCTGCAGGAGGCCTACCGCGCGCAGGTGGAGCGGGCCAAGATCCGCTACGTGCTGCTGCCCGGCAGCCGCTTCGCCGCCGAGACCCAGGTGACGCCGCAGGAGATGCAGTCCTACTACCAGGCGCACAAGGAGGAGTTCCGGCTCCCCGAGCAGCGCGAGGCGGCCTACCTGCTGGTCGAGAACGAGAAGCTCGCCGGCCAGGTGAAGATCGACGACGCCGAGCTGCGCAAGTTCTACGACGACAACAAGGCCGAGTTCACCCAGGAGGAGCAGGTGCGCGCCCGCCACATCCTGGTGATGGTCAACGACCAGCAGAGCGACGCGGTGGCCAAGGGCAAGATCGAGCAGGCCCAGAAGCGGCTCCAGGCGGGCGAGGACTTCGCCAAGGTGGCCGCCGAGGTCTCCGAGGACACCGCCTCCAAGGCGCAGGGGGGCGACCTCAGCTACTTCGGGCGCGGCAGCATGGTCAAGGAGTTCGAGGACGCCGCCTTCGGCGCCCAGCCCGGGCAGCTCGTCGGCCCCGTCAAGTCCACCTACGGCTATCACCTGATCGAGGTGACCGACCGCCGGCCCGGCGGCTCGACGCCGTTCGAGCAGGCGCGCGAGCAGATCCGCGCCCGCCTCGCCGCCGAGCGGGTGCAGACCCTGGCCCAGGCCAAGGCGACCGAGCTCGCCCGCCAGCTCCAGGAGGACACGCCGGCCAACGCCAAGGAGCTCCAGGCCGTCGCCGAGAAGAACCCGGGCGTGAGCTTCGCCGAAACCGGCCGCTTCGGCCGCCAGGAGCCGGTGAGCGGCCTGGGCTTCTCCCCGGCCTTCACCAACGCCGCCTTCGAGCTGGAGAAGGGCAAGGTCTCGGAGCCGGTGCAGGTGCAGCGCGGCTGGGCGATCGCCTACCTGACCGCGGTCCACGAGCCGCGCGTCCCCGAGCTCAAGGACGTGGAGGCCCGGGTGCGCATGGCGGTGACCGCCGACAAGCAGAAGAAGGTGGCGGTCGAGCGGCTGCAGGCAGCCCGCGCCGGCGGCAAGACCCTGGACCAGGTGGCCGCGGAGCTCGGCATCCAGGTGCAGGAGACCGCCGAGTTCGGCAGCCAGGGGGCGATCCCCGGCCTCGGCCTCAACCCGCAGCTCGCCAAGGCGGCCCTGTCGATGAAGCAGGGGGAGACCGGCGGCCCGATCGCCACCTCCCAGGGCGCCGTGCTCTTCCAGGTGACGGAGCGCAAGGCCTTCGACCCCGCCCAGTTCGCCACCGCCAAGGAGCAGACCCGCTCGACGCTGCAGCAGGAGAAGGCGGCGCGGCTGCTCGCCTCCCTGGTGGAGCAGCGGCGCAAGGAGCTGGGGGTCGAGTACGACGGCCAACTCCTCCAGACCTTCGGCGTCGAAGGAGCCGGGCAGCCGAGCTGAGCGGACGGCCAGAACGGCGGCGCGAGCCTCCCCGCGCCGCCCCTTCCTTCTCCTATCCTCATACCGCGATGATCGGCTACCTGCAGGGCCACCTCCTCAAGGCCACCCCGGAGCAGCTCCTCCTCGACGTGCAGGGGGTGGGCTACGAGGTTCACATCCCGCTGTCCACCTATTACGAGATCGAGCGGCGCCCGGGCGAGCCCATCCGCCTGTTCATCCACACCCACATGCGGGAGGACGGCATCGCCCTGTTCGGCTTCTGGACCGAGCGGGAGAAGGCGCTGTTCGAGCGGCTGATCGGCGTCGGCGGCATCGGCCCGCGCCTCGCCCGGGTGGTCCTCTCCGGCATGGCGCCGGACGACCTGCTCGCCGCCATCGCCGCCGGTGACGTGGCGCGGCTCTCGACCATCCCGGGGATCGGCAAGAAGACGGCCGAGCGGATGGTGCTGGAGCTCAAGGACAAGATGCGGGAGCTGGCGGCCGAGCTGCCCGAGCGGGCCATGCCGGCCGACCAGGACGTGGTCTCCGCCCTGGTCAACCTCGGCTACAAGGCCGCCCAGGCCGAGCGGGCCGTGGCCGACGCCCGGCGCGAGCGTCCGGACGCCGCCTTCCACGACCTGCTGCGGGCGAGCCTGCAACGGCTCTCCCGCGGCTGACCGTTCCTGCCTTCCTACGTCGCCGGCGGCGCGGCGAAGTACCCGGTCACGTCCACCAGCAGATGGACGCTGCCGCCGTTGGCGACGCTGGCGGTGGCGGCGAGAGTCCCCGTGCCGTCCGTGGAGAGCTGCAGGATCGCGCGGTTGGCGCGGGTGGTGCCGGCGTTGAAGTTGATGCTGCTGGTCGCCGGCGCCGGATAGTTGCCCGGGAAGACCGTCACGTGGCCCGTGCCGGTGGGAGAGACCGCGGTGACGTTGGCGACCACGGCGCGGGCGTTGGCCGGGATCTCACAGGCGTCGGTGACCGGGAAGGTCCGCGCCTCCGCGCCGCTGGCGAGAGGCGTCGCGATGCGGCTGTCGTACACCCGGCAGGGGGCGACGGTGTAGAAGTCGGCGGCCTGGGTGGCGCCGAGGCTCACCGGCACCTGGGACGAGGCGGAGCCGGACGCGTTCTGCGCCTGGAAGGTGAGGGAATAGAGCCCGGGCACCAGCCCCCGGGTGTCCCACCAGATCGTGGACCCGGGCAGCTCGAGGATCGGGATGCCGGCGAGCGACACCCGCCAGGACAGGGAGAGCGGCGGCTGGCCGGTGGCCGCGCCGGTGAGCCGCACCACCTGGCCGGCCTCGGCGCCCGCCGGAGTGGCGGAGGTCGAGGTCACCGCCGGCCGGGGGTCGAGCACCGTCACCGTCTTGGTCACCGTGGAGCATTGCTCCCCCAGCATGATGCTGGGCTTGCAGACGGTGAGCTTGACCTCCTTCACTCCGGGGGTCGAAAACGTGTGCGTCGGGTGGGTCTGAGTAGAGGTACCCTGCGCATGGACGACAGCCGGCAGCAAGGCCGCCGAGCAGGCGAGGACGCAGGAGAGCCGCCACCAGACCGGACCGCGCACTCTCGCGTGCACAGAGGCTCCGGCCATAGAAGAGTCCTTTTATATGGCGCTACGCTATAGATTTTTTGGCAAATGGTCAAGCGCGTAGGCGCCGGGAGCTCCGGTACACTCTCGTCCGGACGACGGCTGGAGGTTCATGATCATGTTCATCGGGCACTTCGCGGTGGGGCTCGGGGCGAAGCGGATCGCTCCGTCGGTCTCCCTGGGCACACTCTTCCTGGCCGGGCAGCTCGCCGACCTCCTCTGGCCGACCTTCGTGCTGCTCGGGCTCGAACGGGTCGACATCGCGCCCGGGATCACTGCCGTGACGCCGCTGGACTTCGTGCGCTACCCCTACTCCCACAGCCTGGTGGCGCTGCTCGGCTGGGCCGCGCTCCTCGCGCTGGGGTATGCCGTGGC
>DASPJI010000888.1:0-7550 GCA_035628695.1 Thermoanaerobaculia bacterium
GTCGGCTACGGCTGCACCACCTGCATCGGCAACAGCGGCCCGCTGCCGCCGTCGATCTCCAAGGCGATCGAGGAGCGCGACCTGGTGGCGGTGTCGGTGCTATCCGGCAACCGCAACTTCGAGGGGCGGATCAACTCCGACGTGCGGGCCAACTACCTGGCCTCGCCGCCACTGGTGGTCGCCTACGCGCTCGCCGGGCGGATCGACATCGACTGGCAGAGCGAGCCGGTCGGCACCGGCAAGGATGGCCAGCCGGTCTATCTGAAGGACATCTGGCCGAGTCGCCGGGAGGTGGAGGAGACGGTGCTCAAGGCCCTCCACGCGCAGATGTTCCGCGAGCAGTACCAGGACGTCTTCGCCGGCGACGAGCGCTGGAACGGCCTCGACATCCCCGAGGGGGACACCTACGCCTGGGACGACGCGTCGACCTACGTGCGGCTCCCCCCCTACTTCACCGACATGCCGGAGACGCCGCCGCCGGTCACCGACGTGCGCGGCGCCCGGGTGCTCGGCCTGTTCGCCGACAGCATCACCACCGACCACATCTCGCCGGCCGGCTCGATCAAGGCGGCGAGCCCGGCGGGCAGGTACCTGCAGGAGCACGGCGTGGCGCCGAAGGACTTCAACTCCTACGGCGCGCGGCGCGGCAACCACGAGGCGATGATGCGCGGCACGTTCGCCAACGTCCGGCTGCGCAACCGCCTGGTGCCCGAGATCGAGGGGGGCTTCACCGTCCACTTCCCCGACGGCGAGCCGCTGTCGATCTACGACGCGGCGATGAAGTACCAGAAGGAGGGGGTGCCGACGGTGATCCTCGCCGGCAAGGAGTACGGCACCGGCTCCTCCCGCGACTGGGCGGCCAAGGGCCCGCTCCTGCTGGGCGTGCGCGCCGTCATCGCCGAGAGCTTTGAGCGCATCCACCGCAGCAACCTGGTCGGGATGGGGGTCATCCCCCTGGACTTCCCCGACGGCCAGAACGCCGACAGCCTGGGGCTCACGGGGACCGAGGTCTACGACATCGAGGGGCTGGCCCACGGCGTCGAGACCGGCTTCGCCGGCGGCCGCGAGGTCACGGTGCGGGCCACTCCCCAGGACGGCAGCGGCAAGGTCATCGAGTTGAAGGCCCGGGTGCGCCTCGACACCCCGCAGGAGGTGCAGTACTACCGGCACGGCGGCATCCTGCACTACGTGCTGCGGCAGTTGCTGGGGAAGAGCTGAGGTAGGGACCTCCCCTACCTCCCCATCTTCTCCCGGTTGTACTCCTTCGTCCCGCCGCGCGGGACGGAGAGGGTCTTCCAGCTCTCCGACGCGAAGTGCTTGGCCAGGAAGACGATCTGGCCCACGTGGTAGGCCATGTGGGTCATCGTCCGGTCGATGGCCTTGACCACGCTGTGGGGCTCGGCGCGGATCAGCACGGTGCGCGGGAGGTCCTCCTCTTTCAGCTCGGCCAGGCTGGCGAAGAGGCAGGCCCACCCCTCCTCCCAGCGGGCGAGGAGCGCCTGCCGGGTCGTCCCCTCCCCCTGCTCGAACTCCGAGTCGCGGTCGCGGCCGGGCTTCTCGCCGTCGGTGGTGAGGAAGTCGGTCCAGCGCGAGCGCAGGTTCCCCCCGACGTGCTGGAGGAGCACCGCCAGGCTGTTGCTCTCGGGGTCCAGGACCGCCGTCAGGTCCTCGTCCCGCACCTGGGCCACCGCCCGGTCCGCCAGCTCCTTGAGCTTGCGGAGCTGCTCGTCCACGTCCTTCAGATACAGGTTCGCCACGCTCTCGCTCATCGGCCTCTCCTCCTCCCGCGTATCCTAGGTGCGGTAGACTACGCCCGCAATGTCGGGTGAATGGGAAGCCGTGATCGGGCTGGAGGTCCACGTCCAGCTCCTCACCGAGAGCAAGATGTTCTGTCGCTGCCCCAACCGCTTCGGGGCGGAGCCGAACACCCTCGTCTGCCCGGTCTGCCTGGGGTATCCCGGCACCCTGCCGGTGGTCAACCGGCACGCGGTGGACCTGGCCACGAAGCTCGCCCTGGCCCTGGGTTGCGAGGTGCGCGGGACATCGGTCTTCGCGCGCAAGAATTACTTCTACCCGGACCTCCCCAAGGGCTACCAGATCAGCCAGTTCGACAAGCCGCTGGCGGAGAACGGCGCGCTCGCCCTCACCCAGCACGAGAAGAGCGTGCGGATCGAGCGCCTGCACATGGAGGAGGACGCGGGCAAGCTCCTGCACGAGGCCCCCGGCGGCGCCAAGCTCCCCGGCGAGAGCCTGGTGGACTTCAACCGCTGCGGCGTGCCGCTGGTCGAGATCGTCTCGCGGCCCGACATGTCGACCCCGGCCGAGGCCCAGGACTACCTCCAGACCCTCCACCAGCTCCTGCTCTACACCGGCACCAGCGACGGCAACATGGAGGAGGGGAGCCTGCGCTGCGACGCCAACGTCTCGGTGCGGCGGCGCGGCGAGACCCGCCTGGGCACCAAGGCCGAGGTCAAGAACGTCAACTCGTTCCGCAACGTCGCCCGCGCCATCGAGCACGAGATCCAGCGCCAGATCCAGGTGATCGAGGCGGGCGGCCAGGTGGCCCAGGAGACCCGCACCTTCGACGCCGACGCCGGCGTCACGCGGGCCATGCGCTCCAAGGAGGAGGCGCACGACTATCGCTACTTCCCGGAGCCGGACCTGCCGCCGCTGGTCCTCGCCCGGGAGCGGATCGACGCCATCCGCGGCACCCTCCCCGAGCTGCCGTGGGACCGCCGCGCCCGCTTCGCCGATGTCTCCGGGGGGTACGGCCTGCCGGCCGAGGCCGCGCGCGTCCTCACCGCCTCGCGCGAGCTGGCCGACTACTTCGAGGCCGCCGCGGCCGCCCTGCCCGCCAACGCCAAGGGGCCCAAGGGGATCGGCAACTGGGTGATGACCGAGGTGCTCCGCGTGCTCAAGGAGCGCAAGCTGGAGGTCGGCCCGGATCTGGAGAGCGCCATGCCGCCGGCCCGCCTCGCCGCGCTGGTCGCCCTGCAGGACGAGGGGAAGATCTCGAGCAGCGCCGCCAAGGAGGTCTTCGCCGCCATCTGGGACTCGGGCGAGGAGCCGGCCGCCGCGGTCGAGCGCCTCGGCCTCGGCCAGGTGAGCGACAGCGCCCAGATCGAGCGCTGGATCGACGAGGTGCTGGAGGAGAACCCGGCGCAGGTCGCCCAGTACCGGGCCGGCAAGGTCCAGGTCGTCGGCTTCCTGGTCGGGCAGGTGATGAAGCGCTCGGGCGGGCGCGCCGAGCCCAAGGGGGTCCAGCAGCTCCTGCGCCAGACGCTGGAGCGGGCGCCCGTCGTCCCCGAATAGCTCCTGAACAGCCTTCCCCCGTAGCACCCGGCCTTGATCCAGTTCTTCCACGTCAGCAAGCTGTACCCCGGGGGCCAGGCGGCCCTCGCCGACGTCACGTTCGACATCCCCCGCGGGCAGTTCGTCTTCCTGACCGGCGCGAGCGGCGCCGGCAAGACGACGCTGCTGCGCATGATCTTCCGGGAGGAGGTCCCGAGCGACGGCCAGATCGTGGTCAACGGCCGCAACGTCTCGTCGATCCCGCAGAGCAAGATCCCCTACCTGCGGCGGACCATCGGCGTCGTCTTCCAGGATTTCCGGCTCATCCCCCGGAAGACGGTGTTCGAGAACGTCACCTACCTCCCGCGCATCCTGGGCTTCGACCTCAAGAACCAGAAGCGCCTCGCCTACCAGGCGCTGCGCCGCGTCGGCCTCGCCCACCGCGCCAACGCCTTCCCTCCCGAGCTCTCCGGCGGCGAGCAGCAGCGGGTGGCGATCGCCCGCGCGCTGATCAACGAGCCCGAGATCCTGATCGCCGACGAGCCCACGGGCAACCTCGACCCGGACCTGTCGCGCGAGATCCTGCGGCTGTTCCTGGAGGTCAACCTGCGCGGCACCACCGTCCTCCTCGCCACCCACGACCGCGACATGATCCAGCGCGTCGGCCGGCGGGTGCTGACCCTGGACCACGGGCGCCTCGCCGCCGACCAGATGCTCGAGGGGACCGATCCGCCGGACCTCACCGAGACCCGGGAGGACGAGGGGGAGCCGAGGCCGGAGGCCGGCTCGCAGGCAGCGCGGGACGAGGATCCGGAGCGGGAGCCGTGGCGCGAGCCCGAGGCCGCGGAGCCCCTCGCTGGCAGGGGAGACGGCGCCGGAGAGGACGCGCCGCCATGAGCTTCCTCCAGGCGCTGCTCTACTTCTTCCGCGAGGCGCTGGTCAACCTGCTGCGGAGCTGGAAGGTGGGGCTCCTCGCGGTGTTGACGATCACGGTGAGCCTGCTGGTGGGCGGCGCCTTCCTGCTGATGAGCCGCAACCTGGCGGCCTCGGTGGGGCAGTGGCAGAAGGAGATGCGGGTGGTGATCTACCTGCGGCCGGATACCGGCGCGGACGAGCTGCGCCGGCTGGCCGCCGAGGCGGGCCGCCCGGCCTGGGTGGCTGCGGTCGAGCCGGTGACCGCCGAAGCGGCAAGGGACCGCTTCACCGAGATCTTCCCCACCCTGTCGGACCTGGTGGAGGGTTGGGAGGACGAGCCGCTCCCCGCCTCGCTCGAGATCCGACTCGGCGACTTCGAGCCCGCCACGTTGGAGACCTGGCTCGCCGGCTGGCGCCGGCGCCCCGAGGTCAGCATGGTGGACGACGACCGCGAGTGGCTGCGGCAGGTGGCGACGGCGGTCGCGGTGGTGCGCGGCGTGGGGCTCGCCCTGGGGGCGGGCCTCCTGGCGGCGGCCATCTTCACCATCATGAGCGTCATCCGGCTGACCGCCTACCTCCACCACGAGGAGATCTCGATCATGCGCCTGGTGGGGGCGACCGAGTTCTACATCCGCGGCCCCTTCTACGCCGAGGGGCTGCTCCAGGGGCTGCTCGGAGGGGGGCTCGCCAGCGCCGGCCTCTACGGCGCCTACCAACTGCTCCACGCCCGCAGCCCCGGCTCCCTCTTCACGACGGTCCTCGCCGGCACCTTCCTGAGCTGGAGAGAGATCGCCTTCCTCATCCTCCTCGGCGGCGGCGCCGGTCTGCTGGGCGCCGTGGCGTCGCTGCGCCGAGAAAGCCTGTAGATCCGGGACCCCTTCTCCGGGCTGCCGGAAGCTTCCGACGCGGCGGCGAAGCTGCCAATGGACCGGCGGAGCCTTCGGCGAGTCGCCGAAGGTTCCGGCGCGCCGACGGAAGCTTGCAATTCGCTGGCGAAGCTTGCAACGCGCCGGCGGAGTCTTCGGCGGGCCGCCGGAAGCTCCAACGCGCCGGCGAAGCTGCCAACGGACCGGCGGAGTCTCCGGCGGGCTGTCGAAGGTTCCGGCGCGCCGGCGGAGCTTGCGACGCGCTGGCGAAGCTTGCAACGCGCTGGCGGAGTCTCCGGCGCGCCGGCGGAGCTTGCGATCCGCCGCCGAAGCTTCCGGCGCGCCGTCAGGACCAAAGAAAAGGCCCCGCCGGGTGGCGGGGCCTCGGGGTCCCTTCGAGTACGCCGGGGGGCTTACCCGAAGGTCAGGATGACGACGGCCCGGCGATCCTGCTCCGCGTTGCCGGTGGCCTCGGCCGAGCCGCGGCCCTCGGTGGTGATCCGGCCCGGATCGATGCCGTGCCGCGTGACCAGGTAGTTCTTCACCGCCTGGGCGCGCTGCTCGCTCATCCGCTGGTTGCCGTCCTGCGACCCGCTGGCGTCGGAGTGACCGACCACCAGGGCGCGGGCGTCAGGATCCTGCTTCATCCGGAGGGCCACCTCGTCCAGCTTCGCCTTGGCGATGTTGGAGAGCCTGGCGCTGCCCGGCGTGAAGTTGACCGTGACCCGCTCCTCGGGACGCGGCGCCGGAGCCGGCGGCGGCGGCGGCGGAGGCGGCGGCGGAGCCGGAGCCTCGACCGGCGGAGCCGGAGCCGGCGGGGGGGGCGGCGGCGGCGGCGGCGGAGCCACCTCGCGGGCCAGACGGGGGAACATCGTCAGGCCGACCAGACCGCCGATCGGGCAGAACTCGTCGACGTCGCCGAGCTCCATGAGGTTGGTGCGCAGGGCGAAGTTGAAAGCCCAGCGCTGGTCGGCACCCAGCCACAGGCGGCCGCCGGTGGTGAAGTCGACCGCGTCCTCGAAGATCTGGACGTCGTCGTCGTCGAGGCTGCCGTAGAAGGTGCCCTCCACCTCGGTGATCCAGTCGAAGCGATCCGAGATCGAGCTGGCGTAGCCGATGCCGGCGTTGAACTGCTCGCCGAACGGCGACGCGCAGAGCACCCGGATCGACGGCTGGCCGGGGATGCCCGGCGGGATCAGGCCGCACTCGTCGGTGTCCTCGGGGTCGCCCTGGTTCTCGTAGCCGAGCTCGAAGACCCAGTTCGACCGCCGCATGCCCAGGTTGACGCCGAAGCCCGCGTCACCCGACGCGACGTCGTCGTCACCCGTTGGAAGATCTGCAAAGAGGCCGAGGGCACCCGTGGAATCGTCGCCCTGGCTCCCCCAGAGGCGCCACTTGACGCCGGCCCGGGCGTTGCCCAGACCGCTGACGTCGAGAGCGCCGTCATCCTCGAAGACGCTGGTGTCGTCGTCCCCGAACCCGTCGTTGTCGAACTCGAAATCATGGTACGGAACGGAGACGAACAGCTCCAACCGGTCCGTGATGCCGTATCCCAGGCTCGCGCTGAGCCGGTTGACGTCCACCCCGGACTCCCCGAACCCGAAATCGATGACGCGGTCCCAGTTGTTGTAATACAGGCTGAAGGACCACTCCCCGTCTGGCAAAGTGTCGCCACTGGACAACGTAAACAGCCCCGTCTCTCCCGTCACAGTGGGAGCGTTCGCTTCCTCTCCGGCGAACCCCATGCTGGGGACGAGGCTCAGCAGCATGATGAAAAGAAGGTATTTCAACTTCATGCTTTCTCCTCCGGCTCTGAGCCAATAACGTCAGGGCTCCGTGCAGCCCTGCATCGGTCTTACTGCGAAGACTATCGTGGCGCGTGTTCCTCCCCGGTGGTCAAGAGTGCACGGGCCGCTGTCGGACATCCGCTCAGCGGTAGGACTTGACCGAAATACGCGCCTCCACACCACCACTCCCTTTCAAAGCCTGTGCCATGATCCCGGAGAGGAAGAACCTGTATTTGTTGCGAAGCTTGAAAGAGGACTCGAAACCCAGCCCCACATCGGGGACATACTCGTTGAAATCACTGTATACCTCGCGGTCGAAGCCGGTCGTGCCGTAGCCGGCGTACAGGATCCAGTACCAGTTCTGCCACTCCAGCCGCATGAAGTCGCGGCTGGAATTCAAGAACCATGGAAAATAATACTCCCAGGTGGTCAGGATCTGCTCGGTGCCGGGCCGCGACTCGTCGAGCCCCAGCAGGCGCTCGCGGCCGTCGAGCCGGAAGTACTCGGAGCGCGGGATCGTGTACTGGTCCACCTCGGCGGTCGGCGTCAGGCCGTTGAAGTCCGCGTCTTCCTTATAGAGGAAGGAGCCGCCCCGCAGGCGGCCGACGAGGAAGGTGCGCTGGCTGACGTCGAACCGCTTGAGCGCCTCGAACTCGGTCTTCAGATAGCTGTAGTCGCCGACGCCCGCGCC
>DASPJI010000889.1:0-2860 GCA_035628695.1 Thermoanaerobaculia bacterium
GGTGTCGAACAGGTCGGTGGCATGCTCGACCATACCGATAAGTTCGCCGTCGAATTCCCGGAGATTGAGCGTGAGGTCGAACTTCGAGGTGATCCCGGTGCCTCTCACCGGCCGCAGGCGCAGGTCGCGTGCCTCGAGGCTCTGGACGGGGACGTTCTGCAACACGAACAGCACCTGGAACAGTGGGGTCTGCGCCAGGCTCCTCTCCGGCGCGAGCTCCTCCACCAGTTTTTCGAACGGCACGTCCTGGTGCATGTGGGCGGCCAGCGCCGTCTCCCGCACCCGGCCCAGCAGCGTGTGGAACGACGGCTCTCCCGTTAGATCGCCGCGCAGCACCAGAGTGTTGACGAAGAACCCGATCAGTCCTTCGATCTCCAGCCGGTTGCGTCCGGCGACCGGCGAGCCCACTGCGAGGTCCTGCTGGCCGCTGTAGCGCGCCAGGAGAGATTGGAGGGCGGCGAGGAGTCCCATGAAGAGAGTCGCCCCCTCACGCCGGCTCACTACCTGCACCTGCCGGGTGAGGTCGGCGGGCAGGCGGACGGGCCGTAGCGCCCCGCGGAAGCTCTGCATCGCGGGGCGGGGACGGTCGGTGGGGAGCTCCAGCCTTGGCGGCAGGCCGGCGAGTTGGCGCCGCCAGAAGGTGATTTCACTCTCCAGAATCGCACCGTGCAGCCAGGAGCGCTGCCACGCCGAGAAATCGGCGTACTGCAGCGGCAGCTCGGGCAGGGGCGACGGCCGTCCCTCGGAGAACGCGGCGTAGAGAGCCGATGTCTCGCGCACCAGGATTCCCATGGACCAGCCGTCGCTGGCGATGTGATGCATGGTGAGCGCCGCGATGTGGTCGTCCCCGGCCAGCCGCAGCAGCACTCCGCGCAGCAGCGGGCCGCGCGTGAGATCGAAGGGGAGGGCAGCCTCTTCGGCGGCCAAAGCCAGGGCTCGTGCCTCGCGCTCTCCCTCCGGCAGCCCTGACAGGTCCACCACGGGCAGCACGAAGAGGGCCGCCGGCCGGACCGTCTGCACCGGCGAGTCGTCCAGCGTGGTGAAGACGGTGCGCAACGCCTCGTGCCGGCGCACGATCTCCCCCAGGCAGGACGCCAGCGCCGCCGGGTCCAGAGGACCTTCGACGCGCAACGTCACCGGCATGTTGTAGAGCGGGCTGCCCGGCTCGAGCTGGTCGATGAACCAGAGACGCTGCTGCGCGAACGACAGGGGCAGCGGCCCTTGTCTTGGCTCGGGAGAGAGGGGGAGCAGGGACGGAGTGAGATGGCCCGTGCCGGCCCGCAGCGCCACCTCGACCCGGGCCGCCAGATCGGCCAGCAGCGGAGCCTCAAAAAGATCGCGCAGCGGCATCTCGACACCGAAGGCGCTGCGCAGGCGCGACATCACCCGGGTCGCCAGCAGCGAGTGACCGCCCAGATCGAAGAACGAGTCGGCGGCCCCGACCCGTTCGAGCCCCAGGAGCTCCGCCCAGATGGCGGCGAGCACCTCTTCGACCGGTGTGCGCGGCGCCAGCCAGCTCTCCTCGGCCCGTTCGGGCTCCGGGGGCGGCAGGGCCTTGCGGTCGACCTTGCCGTTGGGGGTGAGGGGGAGCTGCGGGAGAGTGACGAAGGCGGCCGGCACCATGTGCTCCGGCAGCCGCTCGCGCAGGGCTTGGCGCAGCGTTTCGGTCGCGGCCTCACCGACCACATAGGCCACCAGCCGCCGGAGGCCGGGGGTGTCCTCCCGCGTCACCACCAGAGCCTCGCGCACCTCGGGCAGCGCCGCCAGCACCGCTTCGATCTCTCCCAGCTCGATGCGGAAGCCGCGGATCTTGACCTGATCGTCCAGGCGGCCGAGGAAGTCCAGAGAGCCGTTGGGCAGCCAGCGAACGAGGTCGCCCGTGCGGTAGAGACGCTCGCCGGCACCGCCGCCGAAGGAGTCGGGGATGAACCGTTCGGCCGTCAGATCGGGCCGCCCCAGATAGCCGCGGGCCAGCCCCGCCCCGCCCACCTGGAGCTCGCCAGGCACACCCAGGGGGGCGAGGTCCTCCGGGCTGTCGGCGACGTAGACCCGAACGTTCGAAAGCGGCAGGCCGATGCAGGACGGCGGCGTACCCACCGCGAAGGGCGCGGCCACGGTGTCTACCGTGCACTCGGTAGGCCCATACAGATTCCAGAAGCGGGTCCGTGTCCGAGTGAGGGCCAAGTCGCGCAGCTCGGCGTCCACGGCTTCACCGCCGACCAGGACCATGGCTGGCGCGGCGTCTCTCTCTCCCAGGCCGGCCTGGAGGAGGGGGCGGAGCTGCGAGGGCGTGCAGTCGAGCACGTCGAGCCGCTGCCGGCGTACGGTCTCCACCATCGCATCGGGATCGAGGCGCACGTCCTGGGGCAGGATGTGGAGGCAATGGCCCCAGGCGAGTTGCACGATCTGCTTGACCGAGCCGTCGAAGGCGAACGAGGCGTTGACCGCCACTCGCAACGGGCCTGCCTCGTCTCGATAGACCGTCTCGCGCAATGCCCGCGTCAGATTCATCAGCGAGCCATGGCGGACCACGACCCCCTTGGGCCGGCCCGTCGAGCCGGAGGTATAGATCAGGTAGGCCGGATGGTCCGGACCCGCGGTGCGGTCAAAGGTCGTGGGGCTCTCCGCCACCTCTTCGAGGAGCAAGGTGGGCGTGTCCGCCGGCAAGCGTCCGGCGAGGCTGGAGGTGGTGACGACCACGGGGGCCCGGGAGTCCTTCAGCACCCAGCTCACCCATTCTGACGGGTAGGTGGGGTCGAGAGGCACATAGGCGCCTCCTGCCGCGAGCACGCCCACGAGAGCCACGACGGCCTCGACCGAGCGTTCGAGGAAGAGAGCCACCGGGACCTCGGGCCCGATG
>DASPJI010000890.1:0-2448 GCA_035628695.1 Thermoanaerobaculia bacterium
CCGCTGCCGTCGAGCGTCCAGACGGCGACCAGGCCGGGCTGGGCCGTGGTGATGCGCTCGTTGAGGTTGGCCCGGATCTGCGCGATGCTGCGGGCGACGTTCCACAGCCGCACCTCGTCGATGGCGCCGGCCGGCGTGTTCGTCCAGTTGACGTCGCTGCCGATCCGCATCGGCTCGCCATTGGTGGGCAGGGAGCCCGTCTCGTTGAACTCGGCGGCCAGCTCGCCATTGATGTAGTGGCGCCGCTTGGCGCCGTCATAGGTTACGGCGATGTGGGTCCAGACGCCGCGCGGGATGACGCCGCCGTTGCGGGCCGACGATCCGCCCTTGAGATACGATCGGAGGGTGGGCTGGCCGAGGACGGTGCACTGGCCGAGCCACCAGGTCTGTACATAGCCCTTGCCCGCGATGCTGCGGCAGTCCTCGCTGGCGGCGCTGTTGGAGATGGCGACCCAGGCCTCGAAGGTGAAGGCGTTGGTGGGGTTGAGCGAGGGGTGACTGGGGATCTGGATGTACCCGTGGGTGGGACCCGACAGCGTCACCCAGGCCCCGAACGGCTGCGCCTGGGCAGCTCCCGCGAGAACCAGCATGACTGCTACGATCGACAGCAAGATGTTTCGTCGCATCTGAGCCTCCGTTTACCGAATGTTGAACCTATAGCCAACTATCGAAGTGTATGCCGGGGCACGGCCAACAGAGCGGCCCTGGTACCCACCTTGACAGGCGGCGGAGGGGGCAGGGGCGTTACACTCCCCGTGGAGGAAACCACATGCACCGATCTGGAGGGACGGCTTTACCGGCGATGGCGCCAGGCCCGACCTTCCGGGTTGGCCCTGGCGTGATGAGAATCGCCATTGCAGGAGCGCACCGGACCGGGAAGACGACGCTGATCGAAGAGCTGAGCCGAGCTCTACCGGATCACGGCGTGGTGGATGAGCCCTACTATCTCCTGGAGGAGGAGGGTTACGAATTCGCGGAGATGCCGTCCCTCGAGGATTTCGAGGTCCAGCTCGAGCGTTCGATCGAATGCGTGGGCGGCAGCGAGGAAGATCAGATCTTCGATCGATGCCCGGCGGACATGCTCGCTTATCTGATCGCACATCCGGACTCGGACGGCGACGTCAAGGCTTGGCTTTCTCGCGTGCGGAACGCGATGCAACGGCTCGACCTGGTGGTCTTCGTGCCGGTCGAGGATCCCGACCGCATCATCGTCTCCGATCCAGAGGAGAGCGATCTGAGGCAACGCGTCGACGAGGAGCTCCGGGAGATCGTGGTCGAAGATCGATGGGATTTCGGCGTGGAAGCGATCGAGGTGGCAGGCACGCCGCGCGAGCGCGCCCGCCAGGTATTGGCGTATCTCGGAGCGCGATGATCCAGGCGCAGTGCGGCCGCCCCCGCTATTCTTGATGCAAGGCTGAAACGAAACGCCGGCCTCGTCGCCTGTTGGAGAGGAGAGAGGTGTCCCGAGCGGCTTCCCGGCGGAGGAATCGCCGTCCGCGGTCCGTCCAACTCTCTCGGGAGACGCAGCATGTTCCGGCATCTGACCCTGGCCTTCCTCGTACTCGCCGCGGTCCCCGCGGCCGCCATCGCTCCCGGCGCGGACCCGTGCGCCGGCTCCAGTCTCCCCTATGCCCTGAACATCGGCCTGCCGCGCCTGCCGGACACGCCCGGGTTCCGAGCGGTGGACTTGGAGCAGGGTGTCCAGAAACTGATCGGGACCTTCTACGCCCGCCACGGCCGCTGCCCGGAGCGCAAGCTCCAGGTGAACATCACGGTGGCCGGGGACTACGAGATCCTGGACTGGCTGGGGCAGGGGCTGATCGACGTCGCCATCGTGCCGGACCTCACCATCCACCTTTTGGCCGGAGACGGCATCCGGCTCCGGGAGATGGACTTGACCGGTCACCGCCTGGGCGGCCTCCTGCTGCCGGCCCTGAAGCCGCAGCCGCGCTCCGCCCGTCTCGTGCGGTTCCAGTGGCAACGGCGGCCCGATCCCAAGGCGGACCTCGCGGCCTTCCAGGAGCAGACCTGGCGGCTGGCCACGAATCCTCCCGAGAAGCCCGAGCCCCAGGAATACCGGGTGGTCTTCGCCTCCCATCTCTCGACTCTCGGCTTCCTCGCGCCTCTGGAGGAGGCAGGCCGGGACCTCGAGAGGCGCCTCGGATCGATCCCAGAGAGGGAGAAAACGGGGGTGCGCGAGCGCTTCTGGCAGGCCTTCTTTGACAACGCCCGTTTTGCCGTCGACTGCGACTCCCTGACGCGGGACTCGCCGGGCACTCGGAGCTGCTGGCGCCTTCCGGACGCCGAAGAGCGGGCCGGCACCGGCCCGGTGGAGATCCTGTTCCCCGGTGAAGGTGTGCTGAGGCCGCTCGCCGGGCCGTCGGCTCAGGTCGGCTCCGTGCCTCTCGGCCGCTACCGGGAGCACCTGGTCATGGCCAAGAGATCGGA
>DASPJI010000891.1:0-5332 GCA_035628695.1 Thermoanaerobaculia bacterium
GTGACGCGGTGGTGGCGCGAGGCGGCCTCCGCCCCTTCCGGATGGTCCCGCAGCAGGACGCTCTGCTCCGGATCGCTCTCCAGGCTGCCGGTGATGACGTGGAAGCAGCCCCCCTCGACGTCCTCCTCGATCGCGCGCACCCCCCGGGGCTCGGCGGCGCTGCCGACGTCGGCGAGCACCCAGAGGCCGGTCACCGCGGGCTCGCTCTCGGGCGGATCGAAGAAGTAGCGGTCGATGCCGTCGACCTCCACCAGGATCGGGTGGCCGTCCCGGGTCACCGGGTAGCGCAGGCCGACGAGGAGCGCGCCGTTGGTGCGGAAAGCCACCCCTTCTATATTGATGGGCCAGTCCTCCTCGTGGAGGCGCGCCGCCCACTTCTTGCCCAGCTTCTTCCCCTTCTTGCGGGTCTTGCGGATGGTGCGGTCCACCTCGTGGGGCCCGCGCTCGATCAGCTCGAGGCCGCTCTCGCGCAGGGCGTCGTTGATCAGCCGGTGCAGCCGGAAGGTGCCGCGGGAGATCTCGAGGTCCACCCGCGCCTCGTCGAGCCGCCCCTGGATGCGGCTCTCGTCGAAGCGGGCGACGAAGTGGCGGCGCGGCCGCAGGGGGCCGGGCTTGGAGCCGGATTGGGAGCCGAAGATATAGATATGGTTGCCCCAGCGGGCCATCGCCTCGCAGTCCTCGGTCTTCTTCGAGAGCGACGGCCGCGCCTTGGGCAGCCGGCACAGCTCCCAGTCGTCCGGCGAGTCGGCGGACCGGCCGAGCGCCCCCAGCGCCTTCTCGACCGGATCCTCGTCGGAGCAGGTCCAGAAGCCCAGGTCCCACCCGTGGGCCTCCAGCACCGAGCGGTTGCGGATGGCGAGGAGCCCGGAAGCTTCGCCGGTCGGGTGGTCGATCACGATTTCACGCACGAGAAAGGCTTCTAGCAACGCCCATGCCGCACCTATTGGAGTAAGATGGAGTTTCCCTCTGGAGGTCGAGAGTCCTCGTGACGACCTCAGCGCCCCGGCCCTTCGCGCCCGTTCCCTGGTTCAGCCGGCGTCCGTTTGTCTGCCTGGCCCTGCTGGCGGCCGGGCTGTCTGGGGCCTGCGCCGCGCCGGCGCCCCCTTCACCCCGGCTGGAGAAGGGGGTGCCTGTGGAGCGGGAGCTGCGCGGTGGGCAGAGGCACGAGTACCGGATGGAGCTGCCGGCGGGCTGGTACGCCCGGCTCCACATCCCCCAGCCCGGCGTCGATGTGGCCGCGGTCCTCTACGCCCCGGAGGGAAGTATGGTTGCCGGCACTGCGGGGCCTTCCGGGATCGACGAAGAGGAGGTCGTCTCCCTGGTGACGAGCCGGCAGGGGGAGTACCGGCTGGTCGTCACGCCGCGTGACCCGCAGGGGCCGCCGGGGCGCTACCTGTTGGTGCTCCGGGAGCTGCGGCCCGCCGCGGCCACCGACCGGCGGCGCGTCGCCGCCGAGAGAGCCATGGAAGAGGGGCGCCGGTACGCACGGGTGATCGCGACAGTGCCGCTGGCTATAGAAAGGTATGGCGTGGCACTCGGCCTGTGGCAGGCCATCGGTGATCGCCGGGGCGAGGTGGACAGCCTGAACCTCCTGGGTCCGGCCTACGCCGCTGATGGCGCCAAGGCGGTCGACACCTGCCGGCAGGCCATCCAACGAGCCCGGCAGGCGGGCTACCACGAGGGCGAGGCGCGGGCTCTGAAAAACTGCGGGGATGCTCTCTCGAATGAGGGGCGGTTGCAGGAGGCGCGCGCGATGTTTGAGCGCTCGCTCGCGCTCTGGCAGGCGATCGGCGACCGGAGCAAGCAACACGTGCTGCTCCAGAACATCGGTCAGATATACCTCACCCTCAGGCAGCCGCAACGGGCGCTCGACATCTATCGGCAGTCGCTGGCTCTCGCGACAGCCCCGGCCGAACGCGCCAATGCGCTGGCGGGTACAGGCGCCTGTCACTGGGCGCTTCGTGACTTCGATGCCGCGCTCACTCACCTGTTGCGCGCCCGCGCCTTGATCCACGAGACCGGAGACGGGGAGAACGAAGGGCGCATACTGGGTCTGATCGCGGACATCTATCAGCGGCGCGGCCAGCTCCAGGAGGCGCTCCGCGCCTGCCGTCAAGGCCTCGGCGTGGCGAAGGCGCAGGACGCGCGCGCCTATCTCCTCTACCTCCAGGCGAACCTGCTCATCGACCTGGGGGACCTGGAACAGGCCCTCGCCAACTACCAGGAGGCCCTCCGCCTCTATCATCGGATCGGCGAGCGCCACTGGCAGAACCTCTGCCGTGCCGGGATCGGCTGGGTCCGGTTGCATCAAGGCGAATACCGGAAAGCGCTGGCGGAGTACGAGCAGATCGCCGGCGGGGGATTCTCCTACCCGCGGGCTCTGGTCTATTGGGCCCTCGACCAGCCGGGCCGGGCCGCCGGTCTGCTCGAGAAGGCTCTGGCGCAAGCCCGGGCGGAAGGAGACCTCGCGAAGGAGGGGGAGATCCAACTCGCTCTCGGCACCACGTACCGGGACTTGGGGCGCTCCAGGGAGGCGGCCCGGTCCTTGACCCGGTCGGTGGAGCTGGGGCGGCGGCTCGACTACCCCGGTGTGCTGACCGCGAGCCTCTTCCGGCTCGCCCAGCTGGAGCGCGACGGGGGGAGGCTGGGGCGCGCCCGGGATCTCGCCGAGGAGGCCCTGGGGATCGTCGAGTCGCTGCGCAGCCGAGTCGCCGGACGCGAGCTGGGGACCTCCTTCTTCGCCTCCCGCCGCTCGTACTACGAGCTCTACGTCGACCTGCTGCTACGACTGGACCAGCTCCACCCGGGGCAGGGCTACCTCGAGGCGGCCCTGTCCGCCAGCGAGCGGGCCCGTGCCCGCGTCCTCCTGGACCTCCTGGCCGAGTCCCGGTTTGCCAGGGAAGGCCGGAGGCCAGGGGAGCCCCGGCAGAGCCCGCAGAGGTCCGATCTGCGCGCCGGGGCCTCCGCCTCGCTCGGCCTCGACGAGATCCGTGCCCTCCTGGACGAGGATACGGCGCTGCTCGAGTACACACTGAGTGCCGAGCGCTCCAACCTGTTCGTCGTTACCCGCGAGCGCCTGGAGGTCTTTCCTCTCATCGGGGCGGAGGAGATCGACCGCAAGGTGCACCGCCTGCGTCAGCTCATCTCGAAGCCGCAGGGGCGCCGGATACGCGCTTATGCCGCGGTCGCGCACGATCTCTATCAGGACCTGGTCGCCCCCGCCGCCGACATCCTCGCCCATAAGCGCCGTCTGGTCATCGCGCCGGACCGCTCGCTCTATCTGCTGCCGTTCGAGGTGCTGCTGACCGCGCCCGCGACCGGCGACCGGCTGGGAGAGATGCCGTTCTTGATCCAGCGGTACGCGATCAGTAACGTCCCGTCGGCCAGCGTGCTCGCCCGGCTGCGCGAGCCCGCGCCGGGTGTGGCGCCCCGGCCAGCCGCGGCGCGTCGGCGTTTCGTCGCCTTCGCCGACCCGCCGCCGCAGAGCAGCGGGCTCTTTCCGCGGTTGCCCCCGCTGCCGGAGGCACGGCGTGAGGTCACCCAGATCGCCCGCCTCTATGGCACGGGAGGAGCGCGGCTCTACGAGGGAACCGAGGCCACAGAGGACAACGTCAAGGATAATGACCAAGTGGCGACAGCCGGCTACCTGCATTTTGCGACTCACAGCCTGCTCGACGAGAAGCAGCCCGAGCGCTCCGGTCTGGTCCTGGCCCGCAGGCCTGGTAGCCGCGAGGACGGTTTCCTGCAGGCCTTCGAGGTCTTCGACCTTGACCTCTCGGCCGACTTGGTGGTGCTCTCCGCCTGTGACTCCGGCGGCAAGGAGGTGACGGGCGAGGGGCTTGTCGGCCTCACCCGCGCGTTTCTCTACGCGGGAGCCCCCACGGTTGCGGTGAGTCTCTGGAAGGTGGATGATGCCTCGTCGGCCGACCTCATGGTGCACTTCTACCACCAGCTCGCGCGCACGAGCGACAAGGCCGAGGCCCTGCGCCGCTCCAAGCGCCTGATGATCGCCGATCCTGCTCTGGCCCACCCCTTCTACTGGTCGTCCTTCGTCCTGGTGGGAGACCCGGGCCGGCGTCCGTAACATTCGAGGCCCTGAGGCGCCTGTGAAAGCGAAGCCCAGCGATCCGGAGAGATGATTCACAACAAGGGAGGACTCATCATGGCGACCCTGGACAAGACTACGGAATCCAGCAGCGGAGACGGCACACCCAAGGTCAGGGCGACCCCGCCGCCGCCGCCGCCTTCTTCCTGAGCTTCGTCTGCGGACGGGACAGGGGCGAGCCGCCTGCGAGCGGTTGGAGGGGAATCCTTGCATGGCGATTCGATGCGAACAGGCTCCTCCGCCGTGGTGGGTGGGGGGGCGATCATGGTCTTGGACCGGGAGGATCCCAGATGTCCATTCTGGACGATGAAGAAAAGAGCGAATCGCGCAGCGGAGACGGCGTGCCCAAGGTCGAGGCCACCCCTCCCCCCCCTCCTCCAGTGAATCATGTGCTGAGCATCCTCTTCGCGGTGCTGGCGCTGGGGGCCGTGTTCCTCCGCGCGTGGGGTCCCGGTGTGGCCTTCGCGGCGACGAGCCTGGCGTTCAACGTCGTGGCTTTTGTCCAGAATCGCGCCTGGTCGAAGCGCGTGGCCGACGCTTGGCCGACCGGGACTCCTCCCAGGCCTGCCGGCAGGGGACCGGGCGGCTGAGAACCACCCGGCCCCTCTCATCCGTACACTCCTTCCGGGGGCGCTCTCCGCTCCCCGGAAGGAGCCCATCATGAATCTCTCCCGCATCCTGCTCTCCGGCGCGCTGGCCCTCGTCCTGGCGCCGGTGTTCCTCGCCTCCCTCCACTCGGCCCAGGCGGCCCCGGAGGACAAGGCGGCTGCTCCGGTGATCGTCGAGCTGTTCACCTCCCAGGGCTGCTCGAGCTGCCCGCCAGCGGACCGGCTGCTCACCAGGCTCGGCGGCGACCCCGGCCTCGCCGGGCGGGTGATCCCCCTGGCCTTCCACGTCGACTACTGGAACCACATCGGCTGGACCGACCCGTTCTCGGCCAAGCGCTGGTCGGAGCGCCAGCAGGCCTACGCCCGGGCATTCAAGGCGAACCGGATCTACACGCCCCAGCTCGTGGTCAACGGCCGCACCGAGGGCGTCGGCTCCCACGAGCCGAGGGTCCGCAAGCAGATCGCCGACGCCCTGGCCAGGGAGCCCGCCGGCCGGGTGAGCCTCGGGGTGGAGACGCCCGCGGCCGGCCAGGTGCGGGTGAAGGTCGGGGCGCGGCTGGCGCGGCAGGCACGGCAGGAGACAGCGGGGGACCTGGACGCCTGGGTCGCGGTGGTCGAG
>DASPJI010000892.1:0-5909 GCA_035628695.1 Thermoanaerobaculia bacterium
TGGCTGCCGTTCTGGGCCGCCTTCGCCACGGCCGTCGTCCTGCGGTTCGCCGACCTGGGCGCGCGCCCCCTCCACCACGACGAGGGGGTCAACGCCTGGATGGTCTGGAAGTTCATCCGCGGCGAGGCGTACCGGTACGACCCCGCCAACTTCCACGGCCCGTTCCTTTTCTTCTATGCCTGGCTCCCCCTGCGCCTCTTCGGCCTGGGGGACACGGTGCTGCGGCTGCTGGTGGCCCCAGTCTCGGCGCTCATGCTGCCTCTCCTCCTGCCTCTACGGCGGCGCCTGGGCGTGGCCGGAGTCACCGGGGCGGCCTGGCTGCTCGCGGTCTCCCCCGCCTTCGTCTACTACGGCCGCGACCTGATCCACGAGACGTTCCTCGCCTTCTTCACCCTGGCCATGGTGGTCTGCGGCTCGCTCTATGCCGAGACCCGCCGGGAGAGGTGGCTGATGCTCGCGGCGGTCTGCCTCGGGCTCCTCCCCACGATCAAGGAGACGTTCGTCCTCACCCTCGGGACCCTCGCGGTGGCCGGGCTGGCGGCCTGGTTCTGGACGTCGCCGGGGGAGCGGGACCCGATGACCCCCGCCTGGATCCGTCCCCGGGCCGTAGCCCTCGCTCTTGCCGTAGCCGCCGTCGTCTACGTCCTCTTCTTCACCTCGTTCTTCATCCACTGGCAGGGGCTGTTCGATTCTGTCCGCGGCCTGATCCTCTGGACCCGCCGCGGGGCCGGGGGCGACGGGCACGAGAAGCCCTGGTTCTACTTCCTGAAGCTGCTCTGGGAGTTCGAGACCGCGACCGCCCTCTGCGCCCTGGCCGGCGCCGGGCTCGCCTTCTGGAGGAGGAACGGCTTCGGCGTCCTCTGCGCCCTCTGGGCCCTGGGCCAGCTCGCCCTCTACTCGGCCATTCCCTACAAGACCCCCTGGCTGGTGGTGAACATCCTCCTGCCGGCGGCGCTCGCGGCGGGGGTGTTCTTCCGGGAGCTCACCGGACAGGTGGCTGAAAGGGAGCCGTCGACGCGCGAGTCCTCACCCCCCGGCCCCCTCTCCCATCTCCCGCCCACCCCTGTCCCGGGAGAGGGGGAGACCAGCCTGGATCTGCCTTTCTCCTCCTCTCCCGGCGGGGGGCGGTTGGGAGATGGGAGAGGGGGTTGGGGGGTGAGGACTCCGCGGGCATCACGTCCCGCTTGGCTCAGCCCGGCCATCCTCGCCCTGGTCGCCCTCGGGCTCGTCTGGATGGGCTGGAGGACCGTCGAGACCTCCTTCCTCCGCCACGACGACGACGCGCTCACCCTCGTCTACGTCCCGACGACGCGCCAGACGCGGGACCTGATCGCGACGGTGGAGGAGGCGGTCGCCCGGGTGCCGAAGGGCCGCAGGCCGGAGGTGAGGGTCTTCCTTCCCTACTCGTGGCCGCTCCCCTGGTACTTCCGGGACCTGGAGGGGGTGGGGGTCTGGACGGAGGTCCAGAAGCGGTTCGCGGACGGCGACGTGGTCCTCGTCGAGGGGAGCCAGGATCCGAAGCTCCGGCCCCTGATGAAGGACCGTTACGTCCGGCGCCGGTACGAGCTGCGGCCGCGGACGCCGGTGGTGCTGTACGTCAACGAGCGGCTCAACCCTCCTCCCAGTGCGCCCTGAACGCGGCGATCTGCTCCAGGGTCTCGCCGAAGTCGCCGCGGAAGCAGACGGCGCGGTCGTCGACGAAGACGTGGGCGGCGGGCTTGCGGTCGGTGACCTCGGCGACCCAGCGGTGGAGGCCGTGCGCCTCCAGCCACCCCCGGGCGTCGTCCCCCCAGCGGGTGGTGAAGACCACGACCCTGAACCCCCGGTCGTTGAGCGCCCGCAGGAAGTCCTCGGCCCCGGGGCGCGGCGCGTCCCAGTGCTCCGGCCCCCGCCAGCCGGTGTAGCTGTCGAGGACGCCGTTCAGGTCCACGCAGACGATCGGGCGCTCGTCGGTCATGACCCGCTCCCGAGCAGCATCCGTGCCGGTCCCGCCGCCCGGACGCCGGAGTCGAAGAGGCGCTGCCGGACCTCGGGGGTGAGCAGGAAGACCCGCGCGTTGCTGCGCGGGAAGCGGCCGGCCACTGGGAAGGCCCGCGCCCAGCGGCGGAGCGGCTGCTGGCGCGGGATGCCGGCGACGACCAGCACGGCCCGCCGGTCCGCCGGCCAGAGCTGGCGCAGGCGGCGCGGCCCGGCCCCCACCAGCACGGGCGCGCCATCCTCTCCCTGGCGGTTCTGGAAGTCCGGGCCTTGTAAGTAATACCCGAGGCTGATGCGGGTCCACTCGTTTTCCACCAGCACCGGCTCGCCGGGGCGGTGGACCCGCCGCACGGCCTCGGCCACCTGGTCCCAGTCGGAGCGGCCGGCCCGCGCGTAGCGCGCCAGGCCCAGGCCCTGCCCCACGAGAAGGGCGGCGAGGACGAGGGCGGCTAAGAGGGTGCCTCGAAAGGCGGCGTCTGCGCGTGGAGTCCTCACCCCCCGGCCCCCTCTCCCATCTCCCCACCGCCCCCCGCCGGGAGAGGGGGAGAAAGACAAATCCGTGCTGGTCTCCCCCTCTCCCGGGGTATGGGTGGGCGGGAGATGGGAGAGGGGGCCGGGGGGTGAGGACTCGCGCCTCGATGGCCGGATTTCTGAGATACGGGCGATCCCCAAGCCGATCAGGACCGGGAGGAACAGCCAGCCCGCCGAGTCGTAGCGTCCGCTGCTCCAGTGGTCCGTCGCCGCCATGAAGATCTCGGCGCCGCCGATCCCCAGCACCGCCCCGGCGACCGCGGCGCGCCCGGCCGGCGAGCGCAGGGCCGCGGCGGCTCCGAGGACCGCCAAAGCCAGCGCCAGGAAACCCGCCCAGGTGATGCCGTCCCCCTCCAGGGCTCCCACGGTGAGGAACTGCCAGCGCTGGAGGGCGAGGCGCCACGTCCACGACCGGGCTCCCCCCGCGGCCTCGCGGCCGGAGAGCTCGCCGGTGATGGCGAGCAGCCAGGGGACGAAGGCCAGGAAGGCGACCCCGGCCGCGACGGCGAAGAGGGCGAGCGCCCGCCGGTTCTTCCTCCTGAGGGCCGCCTCTACGAGCGGCCAGGCGGCCGGGATCAGCACCAGCGCGAACAGGTGGTGGGAGTAGAAGCCGCCGAGGATCGCCGCGCACGCCAGGGCCGCCGATCCGGGCCCCGGCCGCCGCTCCAGCCGGTCGGACGCCAGCAGGGTGAGCGCCGCGAAGAGGAGCAGGTAGACGTAGGGCCGCAGCTCCTGGGAGTAGCGGACGTGGAAGGGGACGAGCGCGGTTACCAGCCCCGTGACAAGCCCGGCGGCGCGGCCGAACCGCCGGCCCGCCCACGCCGCCAGGAGCAGCACGGTGGCGACGCCGAGCGCGACGGTCAGCAGCCGGTGGACCGTCTCCGTGGCCCCCGCGGCGTTCATCGCCGCGGTCACCAGGGCCGACAGCGGCGGGTGCTCCGCGTTGGCCCGGCACGCGGCCCACACCTCCGCCGGTCCTCCCCGGGCGCGCAGCATGAGGAGGATCTCGTCCAGCCAGAGCGAAAACGTCCCGAGGTTGAACGTCCGGGCGGTCGCCGCCACGACAGCCAGGCCGGCGAGATCCAGCGGCCGGAGCTCCGGGCGCGGCGCGGTGTCGGATTCCATGCTCGCAGCATGCTAATCCAAAACCCATGGCGCGTGGGTTGCATGTTCACGCTGCTTTGTAGAAGCCGTTTCTTCGACGGAGGGGGAGCCATGAGCGCCAAGGGCGTGCACATCGAAGCACCGGAAGGCAGGCTGGGAGTGCTGCTGGTGGGACTCGGAGCCATCAGCACCACGGTGATCGCTGGGGTGGAGGCGATCCGGCGCGGTCTGGGCAAGCCCATCGGGTCGCTGACCCAGATGGGCACCATCCGCCTCGGCAAGCGGACCGAGAACCGCGTGCCCCGCATCGCCGACTTCGTCCCCCTGGCCGGCCTGGACGACCTGGTCTTCGGCGCCTGGGACATCTTCCCGGACAACGGCTACGAGGCCGCCGTCGAGGCCGGGGTCCTCGAGAAGCAGCTCCTCGAGACGCTGCGGCCGGAGCTGGAGGCGATCCGCCCGATGAAGGGGGTCTTCGATCCCCGCTACGTCAAGCGCCTCCACGGCACCCACATCAAGGAGGGGCGCACCAAGGCCGACCTCGCCCGCCAGCTCATAGACGACATCCAGCGCTTCCAGGAGGAGAACCGGGTGGACCGCCTGGTCATGGTCTGGTGCGGCAGCACCGAGGGCCACATGACCCCGGGCGCGGTCCATCAGTCGCTGGAGGCCTTCGAGGCGGGGCTGGAGGCGAACGACATCGAGATCCCGTCGAGCATGGTCTACGCGTACGCGGCCCTGTCCATGGGGATCCCCTTCGCCAACGGCGCGCCGAACCTGACGGTCGACGTGCCGGCGCTGCTGGAGCTGGCCGAGCAGCGGCAGGCGCCGGTCTGCGGCAAGGACTTCAAGACCGGCCAGACGCTGATGAAGACCATCCTGGCGCCGGGGCTCAAGGCGCGCATGCTGGGGCTGTCCGGCTGGTTCTCCACCAACATCCTGGGCAACCGGGACGGCGAAGTGCTGGAGGACCCCGAGTCCTTCAAGACCAAGGAGCAGAGCAAGCTGTCGGTGCTGGAGCACATCCTCCAGCCCCACCTCTACCCCGACCTCTACGAGGGGTTCCACCACCAAGTGCGGATCAACTACTACCCGCCGCGGGGGGACAACAAGGAGGGGTGGGACAACCTCGACATCTTCGGTTGGCTCGGCTACCCGATGCAGATCAAGATCGACTTCCTCTGCCGCGACAGCATCCTCGCCGCGCCGCTGGTGCTCGACCTCGCCCTCTTCCTGGACCTCGCCCGCCGCGCCGGCATGCACGGCATCCAGGAGTGGCTCTCCTTCTACTTCAAGAGCCCGATGACGCTCCCCGAGCTGTACCCGGAGCACGACCTGTTCATCCAGCTCATGAAGCTCAAAAACACCCTGCGCTACCTCCGCGGCGAGGAGCAGATCACCCACCTGGGGATCGAGTACTACGAGGCGGACTGAACCCTCACCCCCCGGGGAGAGGGGGAGGCGGATAGGGGAGTCTAGCTAAATAGATGTAGGGGAGGGGCCCCTCCCGGGTGGTGGTGCCTCCCCCCCTGGGAGGGTGGGTGGTAGGGAGTGGGGGAGGTCAGGAGGGGGGCAGCTTCTTCTTCTTTTTCTTCTTCTTCATTTCGCCGCAGATCCGAGCGGATCCCCTCCGCCCTCCCCCAAAGCAACCCCCCTCCTCGGTCCTCCCCCACTCCCTACCGCCCACCCCCCAGGGGGGAGGAAGCCCCCTCCCAATCTACGAAGGGTTGAATCCGTGGGAAGGTTCAGCGTCCCCGGGCAGAAAATTGTTCTCCGCCCTATTGACACCCTCTCCTTCCCTTCGATAGGCTTCGAAATCAGGACAAAGCCCGGCGCATAGTTCTTCCCGGGAGGAAGGGGGATCGAGGAGAAGAGGAAGAAGAGGCAGGACCCCACGACTTGAGCGGGGCAGGCCGGCGCGTGGCTGGCTTGCGGCCCGGAAGTGAGTTGGCGCTCACCCCCAGGCCTTTCCCACACAAACCTCGTTAGCGGAGGATTTATGCAGGACAACCTGAAGGGTACCACTGTACCCGAACCGCAGCATCTCAACGCTTTCAGCAGCTCCTTCCTCAACCGTCTGGCCGAGCGGGACGAGCCTCCCACGGCCGGTGACGCCGACGTGGCCGGCCCCTGGCGGATCGAGCCCGTTCCGGGATCGGGCTTCGGCCTGTTTCGGGTGGGCGAGAGCCTCTCCCGCGGCTTCGCTCCGGCGGCGGTCTTCCCGTCCCGGTGGCTCGCGCTCGTCTGCGCCGCCATCCTCCCCGGCACCGGCCGGGACCCTCTCCTGATCCTCTCCA
>DASPJI010000893.1:0-6497 GCA_035628695.1 Thermoanaerobaculia bacterium
CCCGCATTATGGGTGCCGAAGGGGGACGGGATGTTGTCCACCAGGACCACCTCGCCGGCCAGGTCGACCACGTTGCCCGGCGGCAGGACGAAGCGGGAGGCCCGGTTGACGCAGACACCGTCCGGCCGCTTGAACGTCCGGTAGAGATAGATGAAGCCGTTGCTGGGGAAGTCCGGGTCCACGGCGACGCTGGAGAGCCCCTGCTCCCGATTGGTGCAGAGCTCGGCGGCCGGGAACGTCAAGGCGGGGGTGGGGAGAAGCGCTCCCCCCTGGTAGACCCGGAGATCACCAGGCTGGGTGGTGATCAGCATCCGCCCGTCGGGGGTAAACCGCACCGACGTCGGGCTGGCGACTGTGGTGACCAGGGTGTTGGTGTACCCCGGAGGGAGGGCGGACCGAGCCGCCCCCGTTCCGAAGCCGACGAAGAGAACGAACAGAACCGGCGCCGCGAGCCGCGGCGCGCGCCCACGCTCCCGTCCCGGCATGTGCACCTCCAATAAGTGTTCCTCATGCTGAGGAGCACTTGCTGGAATTGCAAAAATCGCGCCGGACAGCTACTCGAAGTAGCCGTAGACGTCCACCAGCAGGTGGGCCGATCCGGCGCCGCCCATGGCGCAGGTCGCCGAGAAGCCGTTGCTCCCCAGGGAGACGATGGCGTTGTTGGCCCGGGTCTGCCCGGCGGCGAAGTTGACCGTGCTGGTGCCCGAGGCGCTCAGGCCGGCCGGGAAGAGTTGGATATAGCCGGATCGGGTGGGAGCGATCACCGTGACGTTGACCGCCAGCGCGGCGGCCGACGCGGGGATGCCGCAGGCACCGGCCACGTCGAACGTCCGCGTGCTACCGGAGGCCAGGGCCGGGCCGCCCAGCGGGCCGGCAGGGTCGCGCGTGTCCACCACGCGGCAGGGCGTCACGGTATGGAAGTCGAGGGGGATGCTGGCGTCCGACGCCTCGAAGGTGGCCGTGTAGGTGGCGGGGGAGGCCGGCGTCACGATGGCGTGGGAGGCCGCGCCGCCGTCGGACCAGGAGGCGAAGACCCAGGTCTGGCCGGCCGCGTCCTGGGTGGGAGCGACGGCGTTGAGCCGGTAGCCGTCCCACGAGATCACAGTCTGGGGGCCGGTGAGGGTGGTGCCGTTGACGGTGACCTGAAGGCCGGCGGGGGCGGTGGCGAAGGTGACGTTCACCTTCCGCGGCTGGAAGTCCCGGGTGACGGTGGACGAGAGCCCCTGGGAGTCGGTGGCGGTCAGGCGTACTTCGAGATAGCTATTGGCCGCCGCGGCCAAGTCCTCGGGGGCCGGCGTGGTGAACGTGACGTTGTTGCCCGCTGCCGGCCCGAAGAACGGATGGGTGTGGGTATCATGGTGGAGGACGACCGTCCACGATAGCCTGCTCGCGGGGAGCGTCCCGTCCTGCGCGTCCGAGGCGCTACCCGAGAGGGTGACGCTCTGGCCCACCCGGAACAGGGCGCCGGCCGCCGGCGACGAGATGACCGGCGCAGGCGGCGTGTTGCCCGACTGGATCTGCACGGTGACCGGGGAGGAGAAAGCCAAGTTGTTGTCCCGGGCGCGCAACGTGGCGGTGTAGTTGCCCGCCGAGGCATAGGTGTGGTTGATGGTCAGCGATGTGGTCGAGACCTCGGGCGTGCCGTCGCCGAAGCTCCAGAAGTAGGTCAGCGAATTGCCGGTGTCGGGGTCGCTGCTGCCGGACGCGTTGAAGGTCACGGTCAGCGGCGCCGAGCCGGAGGTGGGGGAGGCCGACGCCACCGCGGTGGGCGCGTTGTTGGTCCCGGGCACGTTGTAGGAGATCCGCCGCACCTGGCCGCCGCCGGCATAGGTGGTGTAGTAGAGCGCCTGGGCATTGCCGAAGGGGCCGAAGGTCAGGTGGACGGCGCTGCTGCTGCCGAGACCGGTGGCGAAGTCGGTGGCGGTGTAGCCGCCCCCTGCCGCCGGGGTCAGCTTGAAGATGCGGCCGCAGACGTAGTCGCTGAACAGGTAGCCGTTGTCGTAGGCCGCCGGCCAGGTGCCGTTGGGGACGAAGGCGCCGCCGGTGATCGAGCCGCAGCCGGTGTTGTGGCTGTACTCGTGGATCGGGTCGACCATGTTGGGCGGCGCCGGATTGCAGGGCCCCGAGGTGTTCCGCGGATGCGCCCCCTCACGGCAGTTCCAGCCGTAGTCGGCCCCCGCCTGCCCGAGGTCGATCTCCTCCCAGGCCCCCTGTCCGACGTCGTTGATGAAGAACCGGGTGCCGGCGGCATTGGGGTCGAACGCCATGCGGAACGGGTTGCGCAGCCCCCAGGCGAAGGTCTCCTGGCACTTGTTGCCGGGCGTCGTGCTGCCGCCGACGTTGCAGCGAGCCGTACCCGCACCCTGGAACGGGTTGCTCGGGGGGATACCGCCGTCCTTGGTGATGCGCAGGATCTTGCCGGTCAGGACGTGCTCGTCCCGGGCGGCGTCGTTGGACTCGGCGCAGCCGCTGTCATTCGCGTAGTCGCAGCCGCCGTCGCCGATCGAGATGTAGAGGTAGCCATCACGGCCGAACTGCACGTCGCCAGCGTTGTGGTTGCCGGCGGGCGACGGCATGTTATCCACCATAACCAGCTCGGTGATCGAGTTGATGACGTTGTTGGCGGGCAGGGTGAAACGGGAGACCCGGTTGACGCAGCCGCCCGGAGGGGACGGCCGCTCGAAGGTATAGAAGAGATAGATGAAGCCGTTCGAGGCGAACGCCGGGTCCACTGCGATACCGAGAAGCCCCTGCTCGGAGCTGTTGCACAACCGGTTGGCCGGAATGGTCAGCGCCGGCGTCGCGAGGAGGGCGCTCCCCTGGTAGACGCGCAGGCTGCCGCCTTGGGTGGTGATCAGCAGGCGCCCGTCCGGGGTGAAGGCGAGCGCCGTCGGGGCGCCCACGTTGGTGACCAGGGCGTCGGTGAAGCCTGTCGGTACCGCGGCCCGGACCTCGCCGGCCGCCAGGATCAGGAGAGTCACCAGGATTGCGCGGATGCTCTGCTTCGACATGCCTCACCTCCTCGAGTCCTCCAGGCTAGCAGCTTATAGAGAAGAGCAAAAGCGGGCTCCAGCGCTAAGATGGCCCCATGCCTCGCCTACTACGTCTCCTTCTCCTGCTTCTCTGCATCTCCCTCCCGGCCGCCGCCCAGCCTCTCCGCTGGGAGGTGGAGGGGCCGCCGTCTCTCGCGCCGGTGGCGGAGCGGCTCCGCGGTCTGGAGCCGGACCGGCTGGTGGGGGCGATGCGCCTGGTCGGCCTGGAGGACGCTGGGCCGCCGATCCGGGTGATTGTGGCCCCCGAGGGCTCGGAGGCGGCGCGGGCGGTGCCGCCGTGGGTCTCCGGCTACGCGCTGAGCGAGCAGGGGATCGTCGTCATCCTGCCAGCGCGCACGCCGACCTATCCCGATTCTTCTCTCCCGGACCTCTTCCGGCACGAGATCGCCCACGTGCTGGTGGCGCGAGCGGCCGGAGGCGGCGAGGTGCCCCGCTGGTTCCACGAGGGGGTGGCCATGGTCGCCGGCCTCACCTGGGGACTGGACGACGTTTCGCGCGCCAGCCTGGCCGTGATGGTGCGGGGCGAGGTCCCCCTCGCCACCCTGGACCGTGCCTTCGGGGGCGGCCATGGCGAGGTGCAGCGCGCCTATGCCATCGCGGGCACCTTTGTGCGCGACCTGCTGGAGCGCCACGGCCAGGACGTCGCCGGCCAGATCCTGGCGGGGGTGCGACAGGGGTTGCCGTTCGAGGAGGCCTTCGCCCGCGCCACCGGCGAGACCCTGGCCGCGGCCGAAGCCGGATTCTGGGAACGCCAGTCGTTCTGGTACCGATGGGTGCCGCTGCTCACCAGCTCCGTCACCCTCTGGCTCGGCATCACCCTCCTGGCCGTCTGGGCCATCCGACGCCGCCGGAAGAGGGACGCGGCGCTACGGGCCCGCTGGGACGAAGAAGAAAAACGGCTCGCCGAGGTCTCCCTCGACGAGCCGGTGAATTGACTGCAGGGGATCGGACGGGATCTGCCTACTGGAAATACCCGTTGACGTCCAGCAGGAAGTGAGTGTTGCCGGCGGAGCCGTTCTGGACTCCGATCGTGCCCGCGCCGTCAGTGGCGAGGCGCAGCACGGCGTTGTTGGCCCGCACCTGTCCCGCCGAGAAGTTCATGCTGCTCGACTCCAGCGGGATCGCGTTGCCCGGGAAGATCCCGAGGAAGCCGGCGGCGGTGGGGGTCACGATGGTGACGTTCACCGAGATCGCCTTCGCGCTCGACGGGATGCCGCATACTCCCGTCACCGGGAAGGTCCGCACCGTCGAGGGGCCGAGGACCGGGCCGCCACGTGGGGCGGCGGCGTTGCGCGTGTCGACCACCCGGCAGGGCGTCAGCGTGTAAAAGTTGGACGATGTGGGCGGCGGGCTGTAGAAGAACGAGTTGCTCAGCGAGCCGGCTCCCGCGGGGGTGGTCACCGCGACGCTGACCGTCCCTGCGCTCCGGGCCGGCGTGACCGCCGTGATCGTGGTGGGGCTCAAGACGATGACCGCGGCCGCCGGCGAGCCGCCGATGGTCACCGAGGCCCCGCTCAGAAAATTGGTGCCGGTGATCACCACGGGGGTCCCCCCGGAAGTCGGGCCGCTCTTCGGGATGATGGCGGCCACCGAGGGGTTAGTCACCGCCGGGAAGATGCAGGAGTTGACGGCGCCGTCGATGTGGGGACCGATTCGCTCACTGATGACCCGCGGATGGAAGACGTTCGTCGCGCTGCAACTGCCCAGCAGATGACAGTAGCTCATGATGGTGCCCCGGACATTGGTGACCGAGACGCTGTTGTTGGTGATCGTCTGGGAAGCCGGACAGCTCGTGCCTCCCGAGTAACAGCCGCTCTGCCCGTTGTAGCAGGTGTCAATGGGCGGGTTATAGCAATGCGTGTGGTTGGAGCCGAAGTTGTGTCCGAGCTCGTGCCCCACCAGCCCGGCGTCGTTGGTGCTGGTGTCGGCGGCGAACTTGAAGACCTGGCTGAAGCTGTAGCCATAGGTCTGGCTGCACAGGCCGCTGAGCCAGGCGATGCCGGAGGCGCTGTAGTTGCTACCCTGCTTACCCGAGAGGATCATCGACAGGGCACGGGGGATGTGGTCGAAATTGGTGTTCCAGTAATTCGAGAACTCGTTGAGCTTGGCACTATCGGCGCTGCCGGTGCCGGACTGCGCGTAGGGATCGGCCGTGGTCGAGGGACGCAGGATGGTGTGCCCCTGCAAGAGCCGGATCTTGAGGTCCCGCTCGTAGAACACGTTCATTTTGGCGATCAGGTTGGCGATGTAGCTCGTGGCGCTGGCCGTGTTGTTGGAGAACTTCAAGGACATGAGCTCGTTGTCGGTGTCGACGGCGATCACGGCGGTGTGGATCGAGCTGAGCACCTTCTCCGAGACGGAGCCGAGGCTGGACGGCGCCGAGGCCTTAGTCAGGGGCTGCGGCAGATCCTCCTCGCCGCAGGTGAAACGGGGGCCGTCAGTCTCGCCGCCGGTTAATGCCTTGTCCCCGGCCTCGAACGCCTCCGAAGAAGCAACCATGTGCTGCGCCTGCGGCCCATCCGCCGGCAGCGGGCGCAGTTCCTGGATGCCGTCGATCGACTGCGAGAAGCCCCGGACCTCGCCGGTCGCCGGGTCCACCGACAGGAAGACGCGGACGTCCTCGTCCACCTCCGCCGCCCCCCAGTAGAAGACCAGGTTCGAGCGCGGCACCTCGACCAGCCGCTTGCCTCGGACCTCGTAGATCTTCGCGTCGGGCGCGTAGATCTCCCGCCGGTGCAGAACGACATCCGCCCTCAGCTCGGGGGCGATCGGCCAGTCTCCCAGCCGCACCTCGGCGTCGGGAGGGATGGAGAGGAGGAGCGGCGCGACTCCTTGATCCAGGGTCACCACCTCGGCCGGGCTCTGCAGGTCCGGAGCGACCGCCACCTCCCCGGGACCGGTGGCGCGGATCGCCGGGATCCGGAAATCAGGCTGTGCCGTTAGAGCTGCGGGAGCCGCCAACGCGGCGGCGAACACGCAAATCCCCTGGAGAAGTCGACCGATACGCACCATCCGTATGCCTCCCTGTTTGGGCGATGAGAAATAGCAAACAATCGATGGATTGCCAGCATTCCCAGCTCCGTCATCTCAGACCACCGATCCAACAATTGGGCTGAGTTTGTCCAAGGCACGGGGCGTGCCAGGAGGCGAGAGGCTGCAAACCTTTGAAAAGAGAAGGGGGGCTCCCTTCCAGGGCGACAAAAGCTGTCACCCCGGAAGGGGAGGGCTGTCAGGGATTGTCAGTGAGCCAGCGGGACCGGCTCGGCGGGCTGCTCCGCCGGCTGGTAGCGCAGGACCATCTCGCCGCCCTCGGCGTCGACGATGACCTTGCCGCCGTGCTCGAGCTGGCCGAAGAGCAACTCGTCGGTGAGCGGCCGCTTGACCGTCTCGTCGAGCACGCGCGCCAGCGGCCGGGCGCCGAAGGCAGGGTCGTAGCCTTTCTCG
>DASPJI010000894.1:0-20462 GCA_035628695.1 Thermoanaerobaculia bacterium
CGACGGCCCCATGTTTCACGTGAAACATGGGGCCGTCGAGTCTCTGGGCCATGTTCCACGTGAAACATTCCTCTCCCAATCTCCGCAAGGAGGTCTGAATGTCCGCTCCGCTCCCCTCGATCTCCCGCGAAGACTTCCGGCGCCTCCTGGGCCGCCACTCCCCCGAGCCGCTGGACGGCCGAGCCTTGGATGCCTGCTATGTGCACTACCAGGAGTTGGCGCTGTGGAACCGGCGCCTCTCTCTCATCGGGCCCGGCACCGCCGACGAGGTCGTCGCCCGCCACTTCGGCGAATCGCTGGCGGCTCTGCCGCTGATCCCGCCTGGAGCGCGGACGGCGGTCGACGTAGGGTCCGGCGCCGGCTTCCCAGGCCTGGTGCTGGCGGCGGCGAAGCCCGGCATGGAGACGACGCTGGTCGAAGCCCGCGAGCGCAAGTGGTCGTTCCTGCAGTCGGTCGCCCGCAAGGCCTCATTGCCCTGCCGGTGCCTGAATGCTAGAGTGCAGCTTCCACTGCCTGCCGGCCTGCCGGACTGTATCGACGTCCTCACCGCCCGGGCCCTGAAGCTCCCTCCGGAGATCCTCGGCGCCGTCGCTCGGCGTATGGGGCCCGAGGGGCGCGTCCTGCTCTGGGTCGGGGAGAAGGACCCCGAGATCCCGCCGGATCTCGCGCCGGCGGACAGCGTGAAGCTCGAAGGGAGCGAGAGGCGGCGCATCCTGTGCCTGCGCCCCCTTGAACCGGAACGGTAGGACTCTAGGATTGCGGAGGCCCGCGCAGGCGACTGGCGGTGGACTCCTGGGAACCTGAATGACCATGATCCTGGCGATCGCCAACCAGAAGGGTGGAGTCGGCAAGACCACCACCGCCATCAACTTCGGCGCCGGCCTCGGCGCGCTGGAGCGCAAGGTGCTGCTGGTGGACTGCGATCCCCAGGGCAACGCCTCCCGCGGCCTCGGCGTCAAGCCCGAGCCCCCGCACCTCTATCACGCCCTTACCGGTGAGGTCCCCCTGGCCGACACCATCCGTCCCTCGGGCTTCCCCAACCTCGACCTCGTACCCGCGCAGCGCGACCTCGTGGGCGTCGAGGTGGAGTTCGTCGGCGAGCCGGCCTGGGAGAGGCGCCTGCGCTCAGTGCTCGAGCAGGTCGAGGGCCGCTACGACACCATCCTCCTGGACTGCCCGCCCTCCCTCGGCCACCTTACGGTCAACGCCCTCGTGGCCGCGGACGGGCTCCTCGTCCCCCTGCAGTGCGAGTACTTCGCTCTGGAAGGGGTGAGCGAGCTGGTGTCCACCGTTAATCGCATCCAGGCAGGGCTGAACCCCAAGCTCTCCATTGCCGGCATCCTGCTGACGATGTACGACGACCGCACGAATCTCTCGCGCGACGTGGCCGAGGAGATCCGCCGCCACTTCGCCGGCAAGGTCTTCGACACCGTGGTCCCCCGCAATATCCGGCTCGCCGAGGCGCCGAGCCACGGCCTGCCCATCTTCCAGTACGACATCAAGTCGCGCGGTGCCGAGGCCTACCTGGCGCTGGCGCGAGAGTTCCTCAGGAGGGCGGCGTGACCGTCGGCAGCAGCAAAAAGCGGGGCCTCGGCCGGGGCCTCGACGCGCTCATCGTCAAGGAGGAGCCGACGGAGGCGGCCGCAGCGGCCCGCACCCTGCCGGTGGACAGCCTCAGGCCCAACCGGCTCCAGCCCCGCACCCACTTCCAGGAGGAGGCGATCCAGGAGCTGGCCGAATCCATCCGCGCCCAGGGGGTGATCCAGCCGCTGGTGGTCACCCCCGAAGAGGACGGCTCGTTCAGCATCATCGCCGGCGAGCGCCGCTGGCGCGCCGCCCGCCGCGCGGGGCTCGAATCCGTGCCGGTGGTGGTGCGCGAAGGGCTCGACGACCGCACCCGCCTGGAGATCGCCCTGGTGGAGAACCTCCAGCGCAGCGACCTCAACCCGCTCGAAGAGGCCGAGGCCTACCAGCTGCTGCAGGAGAAGTTCGGCCTGTCGCAGGAAGAGGTCGCGGTGCGCGTCGGCAAGGGTCGCCCCACCGTCACCAACTCCCTGCGCCTGCTGAAGCTCCCCGAGGAGGTGCGCGACCTGCTGCGCGAGGGGCAGCTCACCGCCGGCCAGGCCCGGCCGCTCCTCGGGCTCGCCACGCGCGAGGAGCAGATCGAGCTCGCCGAAAGGGCGGTGCGCGAGAACCTCTCCGCCCGCGAGATCGAGCGCCTCACCGCTGCGCCGCGGGAGGAGCAGGAGCCCAAGAAGAAGCCGGCGCGGACGGTCGACGTCCACACCGCCGCCGCCCAGGAGAACCTGACCCGCCGCCTCCAGACTCGCGTCGAGATCCGGCGCAAGGGCAAGGGCGGGTTGTTGCAGGTCCATTTCCATTCCGAGGAGGAGCTGATGCGGCTCTATGACGTGCTGATGGAGCGGGAGGAGGCGCCGTGATCTTCAAGTCCGAGGTCAAGCAGAGTGATCTCAACGGCTTCCTGGACGAAGGGAGCCATCTCCAGGGCGAGCTCCGGTTCGAGACTTCGTTCCGGATCGACGGCAAGTTCACCGGCCAGGTGGTCTCCCAGGGGGACCTGATCATCGGCGCCGGCGGCGAAGTCGACGGCGACCTCGCGGTCGGCCAGGTCTTCGTCTCGGGCACGGTTAAAGGGACGATCCGAGCCGCGCGGCGGATTCAGATCACGCCGACCGGAAAGGTGGTGGCCGATCTTGAAACGCCCGTCCTGATAGTGGAGGATGGCGCCTTCTTCCGGGGCAACTGCGCCATGGAGCGGGAGGTCAAGGTCGCCGAGAGCCCGAAGCTGGTGGCCCCCAAGGTCAAGGCCGCCCAAGCCGGATAAACCAGGGTGAGACCTCGCCCTACTCCTGAAGCCCCTCGTACGTCGGGAGGAAGGTCAGGGGGTGGCGGGCGAGGTATCTCTCGTCGAAGGCGGCGGTCAGCACCTGCCCGTCGAGGTCCCGTGCCACGGGGAAGCCGAGGGCGTACATCAACGTCGGCACCAGGTCCACGGCCCGCGCGCCGGTGAGGAGCGCCCGTGGGCGGATCCCCGTGCCCGCGGAGCCATGGAGTAGCAGCACGCCGTCCGGGGCGTCGTTGAAGTCGCCGCCGAGGTCGCGCGGCCCGAAGGCGTCCGCCAGGGCGCCCGGCCGCGGCTCCACGCCGTGGGCCGACACCACGGCCAGGACCTTGGGCTCGGGCAGCCGGCTCCAGACCTCCGCCAGGTACTCGTCGAGCTCGGCGTAGTAGCCCGCCACACGCTCCGCCGCCTGGCGCGCCTCCTCCTCCTGAGCCCCTTCGAACTGCACCGCCGCGAAGCCGCCGAAATCCCGCCGCGAGACCTCCCGCAGGCCGGGGAGCGTCACGAAGGTGGCCTCCACCTCGGGGTGCTGCTCCAGGAGGAAGAAGGAGATCGACTCGCGCCAGAGGTCGCCGGCCAGCGCCTCGAGGAGGGACCGCCTTGGGTCCGGGCCGAAGCGCGCCCGCTCGGAAGGGCCGATCTCGTCCGGCGGCACGCGGAACAGCAGCGCCCGCGCCGCGAGGTCCTGAGGCTTGGCGGCGGCGCGATCCCGGGGGTCGGAGAAGAAGCGGTCGGTGAGGCTGTACACCGGCCCGGGTCCGGCGGGCGCGGAAGCCGGCCAGGCGAGGGTGGCGGCCGGGATCTCCAGGCGGGGGAGGATCTCCCAGAGCGCCAGCGCTCGCCGGGGGTGGCCGCCGCGCTCCGGCCCCGTCCACGGCATACCCCATCTACGGAACGAGATCCCCACCGGCACCAGGATGATCTCCGCGCCCGGCGCGATCCAGGACGCGGGGTAGCTCCGCGATCCCTTGACCCCGTGCTTGTGCGGGTACTTGCCGGTGGCCAGCGTCGTCCAGACCGCCTCGCGCCAGGAGGGGGAGAAGGTCTCCAGGCGGCCGTAGGCGCCCTGCTCCAGGACGCCGGCGAGGAAGGGCAGCCGTCCCTGTCCGGCGAGAGGGAGGATGGCGTCGAGGGTCGCGGTCTCCAGGCCCACCACCCAGAGGCGTGGCCGCTGTCCGGCCTCCACGGCGATGGGGGGCGGCGGCTCCACGGGCTGAGGCCGGAACGCCTCGCGGCGCTCGACCGTGGCGTAGACCGACAGCAGCGCCATCAAGGCGAAGCCATAGCGGCTGCGCCAGCCATAACGGCGCCGGTGAAGGGAGTGGAGGAGGGCAGTGTAGAAGGCGATAAGCGCCCCGAGGGTCAGCCAGAGGGCGGTCTTCAGGAGCCGGTCGTTGATGCCGGCCGGCAGGTAGTAGGCGTAGTGGGAGGCGTGGGTCCAATCCAGGGCCGCGGCGCCTCCGAGGACCAGGGTGAGGCCCCAGGGGAGCCAGCGCCGCGCCCGCCGCGGCCGGCCCCAGAGGAACGGCAGGTGGAGGAGGAGGCTGGCGGCCCCGAGCAGGCCGCTGTAGAACAGGATCCCCCGCGCCACCGGTCCCGGGGTGAACGGGATCCGTGGGTTGAGGAAGAAGATCAACCCCGCCAGATGGACGCCGGCGAGGGCGCCGGGCAGGAGCCCTCCCCATACGACGTCGAGCCAACCGGGGCGGGGAAGACGCACCGCCGCTCCTCCTCCCCGGTCAGAAGATGTAGATGGGCCGGTCGATCTCGTGATCGAATTGCCACTCGTAGGTGTAGCCCGGGAACTCGATCGGCACCATGTAGCGGGCCTCCATCTGGATCCGGTCGCCCCCCTTCCTCACCTCCACGCTGTCCTTGTCCAGCGGCAGGTCGAGCTCCCGCGCCCGGTTCAGGATCTGCTTCTCCAGCTGCTGCGGCGTGCTGGAGGCGGCGAACTTGGTGAGCTCCACCATGTAGTCGTAGAGCTCGGCGCTTTGCACCTTGACCGGGATGGTCTTGAAGGCGACCAGGACGCCCACGCCCAGGAGCACCAGCCAGAGGATGCACCCGAGGTTCCCTTCACCGCGCTCGGCGGTTCTGCGTTGCATGACTCCCTCCTTCGAAACTTGGCGAAGAGTCTAACGCACGATGCGGAAGGTACGCTCCCATCGAGTGCGGGAGAAGAAGTTGAGGGCTACATGGGAGAGCTGCTTGAGCTTGCCCCAGAGCCCCGGCCACTCGATGTCCTCGCCCTCGCTCTCGAAGGACCAGTAGACCATGAAGGCGCGCCCCTTCACGTGGTCCTCGGGCACGGTGCCCCAGACACGGGAGTCGTTGGAGTTGTCCCGGTTGTCCCCCATGCAGAAGTACTCGCCGGGGGGGACGGTGAACGGCCCGAAGTTGTCGCGCCGGCGGTTGGGGCTGAGGAACAGGCTGCGCGGATAGCTGACGGAGTCGGAGTGATGGACGTAGGAGTCGTCGGCGATCCGCTGGCCGTTGATGTGGACCGCCTTGTCGGCGATCTCCAGGGTGTCGCCGGGCAGTGCCATGCAGCGCTTGATGAAGTCGCGTTCCGGGTCCTCGGGGTACTTGAAGACCACCACGTCGCCGCGGCGCAGAGGGCGGACGGGGAGGAGCTTGCGCTCGAGGTCGGTGGCCGTCGGGCCGTAGACGAACTTGTTGACCAGGATGTGATCCCCGATCAGCAGGTTCCGCTCCATCGAGCCGGAGGGGATCTTGAACGCCTGCACGACGTAGGTGCGGGCGAAGGTCGCGAAAACGACCGCGATGAGCAGGGCCTCCAGGTACTCCCGGAGCAGGGACTTCTCGGTCTGCATGGGGAGGTTACCGGATCAGCCGGAAGGTTCTCTCCCACCGCGTCCGGGTGAAGAAGCCGACGGCGGTCTCCCCGAGGTCCCGGAGCTTGTCGCCGATCCCCCGCCACTGGCCGTCGGAGGTCTCACCGCCGTACGACCAATAGATGAAGAGCGAGCGCCCCTTGACCATGTGCGCGGGCAGCGGCCCCCAGAACCGGGAGTCGTTGGAGTTGTCGCGGTTGTCCCCCATGCAGAAGTAGTGGCCGGCGGGGACGGTGTAGGGGCCGAAGTTGTCGCGCCGCTGGCGGTGGGGGTCGAAGTCGTCGCTGTAGGTGTCGGTGTGGATCACGTAGCTCGCGTCGTCGACCGCCGTGCCGTTGAGGTACAGCTCCTTGTCGATCAGGCGGATCTCGTCGCCGGGCAGGCCGATGCAGCGCTTGACCAGGTCGAGCTGCGGGTTCTCCGGCGACCGGAAGACGACGATGTCGCCGCGCTGCACCGGGCGTAGCGGCAGCAGCTTGCGCTCGAGCTCGGTGGCCGCAGGGCCGTAGATGAACCGGTTGACGAAGAGGTGGTCGCCGATCAGCAGGGTGTTCTCCATCGACCCGCTGGGGATGTAGAACGTCTGCGTCACGAAGGTCTGGGTGAAGCGCAGGAAGATCACCGCGATCAGCAGCGCTTCCAGGTACTCCCGCAGGACGGACCGCTCCTTCGTCATAGCGGGCTAATCTACCCGAAAGGCTCCCTTGAAGCTACCGGAGCCCTCCGCCCGGTGGTGCGGAGGGTCCGTGCTCGGCTCCTTCGGGTGCGCCCCGCCCCCACCCGCCCCGCGCGTCCAGTCGCCTGCGCCGGACCCCTCCGCACCACCCCCCGCCCTATACTTCCCGGATGCCAACCCCCCCGAGGCTCACCTGGAAGCACCGGCTGCTGCTGATCGGCTTCGGGATCTTCCTGGTGGTGCTGCTGGAGCTGGGGCTGCGCCTCGCCGGCTACGGCGGCCGGGTGCCGCTGCTCAATCCGCTGCCGCTGCGGGAGGGGACGGGACGGCTGTACGAGGTCCACCCCAAGGCGGCCCAGATCTTCTTTGCCCGCAGCGGGCCGGGGGGGATGTCGCTCGTTGGCAGCCACCGGCGCGACCTGGTCGTCCTCCCCAAGCCGCCGGACGTGGTGCGCGTGGTCTTCGTCGGCGCCTCCACCGTCGAGGGGTTCCCCATGCCGCGCAACCTCACGAGCGCTCGCTTCCTCGAGGCGATGCTCCAGGAGGAGCTGGCGGGAAAGCGGGTGGAGGTGGTCAACCTCGGCGTGGCGGCGGTGGCGAGCTTCCCCATCCGCAAGCTGGCCGTCGAGGCGCTGGAGACGATGAGCCCGGACCTCCTGCTGGTCTACGAGGCGCACAACGAGTTCTTCGGCGCCTCGGGGATGGCCTCCTTCCAGTCCATGGGCCGCAGCGTCAAGGCCATGCAGGCGGTCTACTTCGTCCGCCAGCTCGCCCTTGCCCAGGTGGTGGACGACCTGCAAGGGGCACTGCGGCGCCCCGCCACCCCGGGAGAAGAGGGCGAGCGGCCGGACCTGATCCGGCTCATGGCGGCGGCGGACGAGATCCCGCCGGACGGCGAGCTGCACGCCGCGGCGCGCCGGAGCCTGGAGGACAACTTCCGGGCGATCGTCCAGGAGGCCAGGGACCGCGGCGTGCCGGTGGTCCTTTCCACGGTGGTGAGCAACGAGCGGGACCTCGTCCCCCTGGGAGGCTCGGAGCCGGCGGACGCGGCCTACGCCGGCGCCCGGGCTCTGGAGAGGGAGGGCCGGCGCGCCGAGGCCGCCGAGCAGTATCGCCGTGCGCGGGATCTCGATACCCTCCCCTGGCGGGCCTCGCGAGACAAGAACCGGGTCCTGCGCGATCTCGCGGCGGACGAGGAGGTGCCCCTCGCCGACTGCGAGGCCGCCTTCGCCGCGGCGTCGTCTTCTACGGGAGGCGCCACCACCTGGGAGCTGTTCGTCGACCACGTCCACCCCAGCCTGCGGGGGCAGGCGCTCCTCGCCGAGACCTTCTTCCAGACCATCGTCCGCCATCGCCTGCTGCCGGTGGACCCCTCCGGCGCCGCCGCGCCGACGGACTGGCGGCAAGGCGCCGCGCGGCTGGGCGCCCATCCGCTCGAGCTCTACCTGGTGGCCCACAAGATGGCCGCGCTGTTCCGGGTGCCCCCCATCGGCCGCAACAACGAGGCCGCCGCGCGGCGCTTCGCCGGCCTCGTCGATCGCCTCCGCGGCGGTGCCGATCCGGTGGACGCCGAAGCCATCCGTCTCTGGGAGCTGGGCTCGGCCCAGGCGGGCTTCGCGCTGCCCATCTCCTACTTCGGCGGCGTGTCCGCGCTACGGATGGGCGAGCCCCAGCGGGCCACGGTCTACCTCCACGCCGCGGTCGAAAACGCCTTCCCCTGGAGTGACGAGCGCTCCGCCGCCCGCCTCCTCGGCCTGATCGCGGCCGTCCGGGCCGGCGCCGAGCTCTCCTCGATCCGCCCGCGGCTCACCTCCGCGCTGGACGAGGCCCGGCAGGTGGCGACCCTGCCCGGCCAGCCCACCGCTCTCCTGGCGCTCTCGCTGGCCGGCCTCTCCGCTCTGGCAGGAGATCCCGCGGAGAGGAGCCGCTGGGAGTCGCTGGCGCGCGACCGTACCGCGGGCGCCCCTCCCTGGGAGCGCGCCTTCCTGCGCGAGCTGCCCGATCCGGGCGCTCTCACCCCCCTCCCCTGACCCTCGTCAAAACTTCGAGCGGGCCGTCCACATCTTCTGACGCGCCGCTCTCCAGGGCCGGACCCCCGCCGGCGCTGGATTCCCCTCTCTCCCCCCGCATCGCTCCCGCCGGATTCCTTGACCGCAGGCCTCCCCCTCGCGTCCCTCCTGTTTCCTGCAACTTCTTTGCTGTCCGTCGTTTAGGTCTCCAATCATGGCCTGGCAGGGACCTTGATCTCCAGGGCCGGCATAACCGAGGAGGGGGGTGACGGCGAGAGAGGACCGACGACGACGAGACCACACGAAAGGGAGGGACCGGGGCCCGCGCGGCCCCGGCCCGAATTCGCAGCCGCAGTCCGGAATCCGAGCAGTCCAACCCAAACCCAGCAGTCCAGAACCCAAAGGAGCGATGTCATGAATCGTACGTACCGTTTCGCCAGCAGCGTCACCCTCGTCCTGTTTTTCCTTCTCCTGTCCGCGCTCCCCGGCACCGCCGCCGAGGGCAAGCGGGCGGTCAACATCAACAGCGCCGACGCTTCGCAGCTCGCGCTGCTGCCGCGCATCGGGCCGTCGGTGGCACAGCGGATCCTCGAGTTCCGCAAGCAGAACGGCCCCTTCAAGTCCGCCGAGGACCTGATGCTGGTGCGGGGCATCGGCGAGAAGACCTTCGCCCTGATCAAGCCCTACGTGGCGGTCTCGGGCGAGACAACGCTCAAGGAGAAGGTCAAGGGGGCGAAGCCGTCCAGCTCGAAGGAGGGCGGCAAGGACTCCAAGGAGGGCTCCCGGTAGCGGCTCCGGGGGGCGGGCCGGCCGGTCCGCCCCCCGGCCGTTCCCGGAGCGTTCCTCATGGGGTCCCGCGAGAAGGGATTCACGGTGGTGGAGGCCTCGATCTATGGCGCGGTCCTGGCGGCGGCGATGCTGGTGACCGGTCCGCCCCTGCTGCAGCTGTCCGGCGACCTGCGGCTCCGCGCCGCGGCGGCGGAGGCGGCGGCGGTGCTCCGCAGCACGCGGTTCCTGGCGGTCCGCCACAGCGCTCACGTGGCGGTCCGCTTCGGAGCCTGGGCGGGCGGGCCGATCACCTATGCGATCTACCGGGATGGCGACGGCGACGGCGTCCTCTCCCGCGACATTACCCGGGGTGTCGATCCGGAGCTCTCGCCGCCACGCCCGCTGGGGGATGGCCACGCGATCCGCTTCGGCTTCCCGCCGGGGCTGCGGGTCCGCGACCCCGGCGACCCCCGGGTCTGGATGAAGACCGAGGACCCGGTCCGCTTCAACCAATCCAATATGGCCTCCTTCGGTCCGCTGGGTGAGTCCACGCCGGGCTCGCTCTACCTGACCGACGGCGACCGCCGTCTGGTGGTGGTGCGTGTCTTCGGGCGCACCGGCAAGATCCGGGTGCTGAGCTACGACTTCGACACCCAGAAGTGGCTGCAGAGATGAACCCTCCGGCGCGGGGTGGCCGCCATCCGCGTCCGCCCCGCGCCGGACGCATTGACTCATTCCAAAGGAGTGCAGTACCTTGGCACCATGAGAGGCATAGTCGTTGTCACCACCGTCGGCACCGAAGAACAGGCTTACCTCATCGCGCGCGAGCTGGTGGGCCGCCGCCAGGCGGCATGCGTGAATGTGATGCCCGGTGTGCGCTCGATCTATCGCTGGAAGGGGAAGATCTGCAAGGACGGCGAGCTGATGCTGATCATCAAGACCCTCGAGGGTGAGTTCGAAGGCGTCGAGGCGACGATCAAGGAGCTCCACAGCTACGAGCTGCCGGAGATCCTCTCCTTCGAAGTCGCCCAGGGCGAGCGGAACTTCCTGGAGTGGATCCGGAGCAGCGTCGACAAGGACGCCGACTTCTCCGACGAGGAGGAGGACGAGATCGCCTACGCCGCCGCCGATCCCGACGACGAGGCGTTCTAGCCTCCCCCCCGCCGCTCTCCCTCTACGCCGGCACGCCGGCCAGCGCCTGGTCGAGATCGGCCAGCAGGTCGTCGATGTCCTCGATGCCGATCGAGAACCGCACCAGCCCATCAGAGAGGCCGATCAGCGCCCGCCGCTCCGCCGGCACCGAGGCGTGGGTCATCGACGCCGGGTGCGAGGCCAGGCTCTCCACGCCGCCCAGGCTCTCGGCGAGGCTGATCACCCGCAGGCCGTCGAGGAACGCCTTGCCCGACTCATAGCTCCCCATCTCGACGCTGATCATGGCGCCGAAGCCCGACGCCTGCCGCTTCTGGATCTCGTGCCCCGGGAAATCGGGCAGCCCCGGGTAGAGGACCCGCTTCACCTTCGGATGGCCGACCAGGAAGTCCACCACCCGGCGGGCGTTCTGCTCGTGGCGCTCCATGCGGACGGCCAGCGTCTTGATGCCGCGCATCACCAGGAACGAATCGAAGGGGGAGAGGATCGCCCCCTCCGACTTCTGGACGAAGGCGAACCACTCCGAGTGCTCGGGGCGCGCGGCGACCAGCGCGCCGCCGATCGAGTCGCTGTGGCCGTTGAGGAACTTGGTCGTGGAGTGGAGGACGAAGTCGCAGCCCAGCTCCAGCGGGCGCTGCAGGTAGGGAGAGAGGAAGGTGTTGTCCACCGCCACAAGGAGGTTGCGCGAGTGGCCGAGGTCGGCCGCCGCCCGCAGATCGGTGATCTCCATCGTCGGGTTGGTGGGCGTCTCGATGTACAGCATCTTCGTCTCGGGCCGGATCGCCGCCTCGACGGCGCGGAGGTCGCTCGTGTCCACCCAGGAGAAGGTGACGCCGTAAGGCTCCAGCAGCCGGGTGAAGTAGCGGTAGGTGCCGCCGTAGACGTTCTGCGACACCACCACGTGGTCGCCCGTCCGCACCAGGGTCATCAGGCAGGCGATGGCCGACATGCCGGAGGCGAAGGCGTGGCCGGAGACCCCCTTCTCCAGGGAGGCCACGTTCTCCTCGAGCGCGGCGCGGGTGGGGTTCTGGACGCGGGCGTACTCGTAGAACGCCCCCTCGCCCACGCCCTCCTGGACGTAGGTGGAGGTCTGGTAGATGGGGACCGCGACCGCACCGGTCCGTGGATCGGGGGACTGGCCGGCGTGGATGGCGCGGGTGGAAAAGCCCAGGTTCTTGGGATCGCCTTTCATGGGAATCCTCGGGTCGTGTCGGTTCGAAGGGGAGCGCCCGGAGTACGGGCCGCCGGATCGGGGCGCATTCTAGCAAGGCGGGCTAAGATACGCGGCCATGAGCGAGCCACGGACCGATTCGACGACGCCGGCCGGACCTGAACAGGTGTTCTCCCCCATGCGCTGGGAGGACGGCCGGCTCCTCCTGCTGGACCAGACGCGCCTCCCCACCGAGGAGGCCTGGCTGGAGTGCGAGACGCCGGAGCAGGTGGCGGACGCCATCTATCGCCTGGCGGTGCGGGGCGCGCCGGCCATCGGCGTCGCCGCCGCCTTCGGGCTGGTCCTGGGGCTGCAGGCCGTGCCCGCGCCGGAGGGCCGGGAGGCGCTGGCCCGGCGCTTCGAGGAGGTCTCCCGGCTCCTCGGCTCCACCCGGCCCACGGCGGTCAACCTGCGCTGGGCGCTGGAGCGCGGGCGGGAGGTGTTCGAGGCGAACATGGCCAGCGGGCCGGAGGCGGCGACCCGGGCGCTCCTCGCCTGGGCCCACGAGCTCCATGCCGAGGATGTGCGGGTCAACCGCCGCATCGGCGACCACGGGGCGGCGCTGTTCGGCTCGGGGGCGCGGGTCCTCACCCACTGCAACACGGGATCGCTGGCGACGGCCGGCTACGGCACGGCGCTCGGCATCATCCAGTCCGCCTGGCGCGACGGCAAGCTCGGCATGGTGTGGGTGGACGAGACCCGGCCGCTGCTCCAGGGAGCGCGCCTGACCGCCTGGGAGCTCAAGAAGCTGGGGATCCCCTTCAGGCTGGTGACCGACTCGAGCGCCGGCACGCTCATGGCGCAGGGCATGGTGGACCGGATCGTGGTGGGGGCGGACCGGATCGCCGCCAACGGCGACACGGCCAACAAGATCGGCACCTACACGGTGGCCGTCCTGGCCCACCGGCACGGCGTCCCCTTCTACGTGGCGGCGCCCCTGTCGACCATCGACCGCGCGACGGCCACGGGGCGCGAAATCCCCATCGAGGAACGCAAGTCGGGGGAGGTGACGGAGGTCTTCGGCACCCGCATCGCGCCCGACGAGACGCCGGCGCTCAACTTCGCCTTCGACGTCACGCCCAGCGAGCTGATCACCGCCATCGTCACCGAAGTGGGAGTGCTGGAGCCGCCCTACACGGAGAGCATTGCCGCGGCATTTGGAACGGCGGTCGGCCGCGCCAAGTCCTGAGGTCTGAAGAAGCTTTGTCCTTTGGCTGGGTGGGAAGTTGGTGGAGGCGGTGGGAGTCGAACCCACGTCCGAGAAACGCGTCTCGAGAGCTTCTACGTGCGTATCCTTCTATTTAGTTGTCGCCAACGGCGTTTTGGAAGAAGGCACCTGGCGCCGAGGCCTTCCTCGTAAAAATCCAGGTACGGGTACGAGGACCCCGAACCCTTCGATCCGCATTGAGTGTCGCCCCAAGCTGGCGCCGCGGATCAGGCTCCAGCCGGGACGTCACGACCGTTTTTTAGGCCGCGAGGGCGAAGTTGTCGTTCGCAGTTACAAGGTACCGTTTTTACGAGCGGAAACTCGACACGCAACTCTCGCTCCGCTCTGTTCCCCGTCGAAACCGGTACGCCCCCAGATTGCCAAAGAACCTTGCTGCTGACTACAGCACCAGTATAAACCACCCGCGGGTGGGAGAGATTCCCGGCGCGGTCAGGTCTTGCCGCGGGCGGCTTCTTCCTCTCCCAGGAGGCCGGCGGCCATCTCCAGGAACTCGTCGGGGCCGCTGGTGCGCAGACGGGTCAGCACCAGGAACCAGCCGCCGAGGGCGAGGAGGACGCCGAAGGGGGCCAGGGGCAGGAGGCGCGGGTAGAACGGCCAGAGCACGGTGAGGACCGCGCCGGCGACTGAGATCAGCAGGATCACCAGCGAGGGGATGTGGACGTAGAGGTTCTGGTCGTCGGGACGGAAGACGACGCGCGAGCCCTCTGTCGTGGGCTCGACGGCGAGCGGGCCGGCGACGAAGCCGCGGCGCAGGCCGGCGAGGACCGGAATGTGGAGCCGCCCGCCGCCACCCTGGCGCTCGAGCTCGCCGCCCCACATCTCCGCCGCCCGCGCCACCGCCGAGAGCGTCGCCTCCGGCGGGTCCGGCAACTCGATCACGTGCTCGGCCATGAAGGGGGCGGGCTAGGCGGCCTTCTCTTCCCCGGTGTCGTCGAAGAAGCTCTCGACGGCGGCGAGGAAGGAGGGGACGTCGGGGATCTGGTTGATCTCCTGCCGGAGACGGCGGCCGTTGGGCAGGCCGTGGGTGTACCAGCCGGTGAATTTGCGCAGCTTGTGGAGGGCAAAGGTGGAGTGCTCGCGCTCCGCCACCATCCGGAAGTGGCTCAGGATCAGGTCGCGCCGGTCCTCCAGGGTGGGCTCGGAGAAGCCGCTCCCCGACATCCGCGCCGCGATCTGCCGGAACAGCCAAGGGTTGCGCGTCGCGCCGCGCCCTACCATCACGCCGTCGCAGCCGGTCTCGGCCATCATGCGCAGGGCGTCCTCGGGCTCGCGGACGTCGCCGTTGCCGATCACCGGGATGGACAGCGCCTCCTTGAGCCGCGCCAGGTGCGACCAGTCGGCCTCGCCGGTGAACATCTGGCGCGCCGTCCGGGCGTGCATGGCCACGGCGGCGACGCCGTTCGCCTCGCAGAGCCGGCCCAGCTCCAGGTAGTTGCGCCGGCAGTCGTCCAGGCCCAGCCGGAACTTGACGGTCAGCGGGATGGTGAGGACCCCCTTCACCGCGCGGACGATCTGCTCCGCGAGCTCCAGGTCCCCCATCAGCGCCGCCCCGGCGCACCCCTTGAGCACCTTGTTGGCCGGGCAGCCCATGTTGATGTCGCAGATGTCCGCGCCCAGCTCCTCGACCACCAGCGCCGCCTCGCGCATGGTGGCGACGTCCGAGCCGTAGATCTGGATCGCCAGCGGGCGCTCCTCCTCGGCGAAGTACATCAGCTCCCGGGTCCGCCTGTTGCCCGAGACGATGGCCCGCGAGGAGATGAACTCCATCGACACCACGCCCACGCCGCCGATCCGCCGGACGATCAGACGGAAATCGCGGTCGGTCACCCCGGCCATTGGGGCGAGCCAGAGAGGCGGATCGACCTGGACGTTACCCACTTGCACCATGGCGACAGATTGTAACGCGATGGAGGGCGCCGGCCTTCCCGGCCGCCCTCAGGCCCGGTGCCGGGCCGAGCGGCCGAGGAGCAGGGTGAGGCCGGCGGCGATGGCGGCCCACTGCAGGCCGCCGGCGATCAGGCTCCAGGTGAGGAGCGTGGGGCCGTCCAGGTGCAGGTAGAGCAGGGAGACGGGGAGGTCCATCCAGGTCAGCACGTTGCCGCGGCCGAAGACGCCCCAGGTCTGCCAGGCCCAGAGGGCGGCGGCGGTGTGGAGCACGGCGCCGACGATCATCGCCACCAGCGCGGCGCGGGGGGAGGGGCGGAGCCTCACGCGGCCCTCCCGGCTCCGGACGGCGCATCCGCCGCCAGACGGAACCCGTAGTCGCTGTAGCGCAGATGGGGAGGGATGGCCGAGCGGGCGGCGCAGCGGCTCGCCTTGATCTCGTGCCGCCACGAGCCCCCACGGGAGGAGCGGCGGGTGCCGGCGGCCGGACCGCGCGGGTCCTCCGCCGGCGACACGGCGTAGTAGCCGGCGTCGTACCAGTCCGAGCACCACTCGTGGACGTTCTCGCCCAGGCCGAGGAAGCCCAGCGGGTGAGGGGAGGGGTAGGCGTCCACCGGCTCCGGCCCCCTGGCCCAGCGGCGGTCGTAGTCGGGGAGCGACTCCGGCGGCTCGTCCCCCCAGGGATAGAGGACGTCCCGCCCGGCGCGCGCGGCGAGCTCCCACTCGGCCTCGCTGGGCAGGCGCGGACGGTCTCCGGAGTCCTCGAGCTCGCCGGCCAGCCAGGCGCAGTAGGCCGCAGCGTCCTCCCACGACGGGCCGACCGCCGGCATCCGCGGGTGGGAAAAGGCCGCCTCGCTCCAGAACGGCGGCGCCGGGTGGCCGGTGGCGTCCAGGAAGCGCTGGTACTCCTCCCGGGTCACCGGCGCGCGGGCCAGCCTGAAGGCCGGCACCCAGACCTCGTGCCGCGGGTTCTCGTTGTCCCGCGGCCCGCCCCCCATCCAGAAGCGCCCCTCGGCGACGCCGATCCAGTCCATCTGCATGAGCGATAGCATACGAGAGTTCCCTGCCGCCCCGCAGTGGCTCGGCGCTGTGGCTCGAACCGGCGCAGGCGACTGGCAGCGAGCGCGGGGGGAGGGTGGAGCGCACACGAAGGAGCCGAGCAGGGGTCGAGCCACTGCGCCGAGCCACTCCGACCCTATATGATCCCCCTCCATGGCCTGGTACAAAGAGTGGTTCGGCGAGGACTACCTGGATCTCTACTCCCACCGGGACGAGTCCGAGGCCGAGGCCCACATGGACTTCGTCGAGCGCCATCTGGACACGGGGCACCGGCCGCGCGCCGTGCTGGACCTCGCCTGCGGTGCCGGGCGCCACACCGCGGCCCTGCGCCGCCGCGGCTACCGGACGCTCGGGGTCGACCTCTCGCTGACCCTGCTCGCCCACATGCACCGGCTCCCCCGGGTGGCCGGCGACATGCGGTGTCTGCCCTTCACCGCCGGCAGCTTCGACTGGGTCCTCAACTTCTTCACCTCCTTCGGCTACTTCGAGCGCGAGCGCGAGAACTTCCAGGTGCTGGAGGAGATCGTGCGCCTGCTCACGCCCGGCGGCCGGTTTCTCATCGATCTGCTGAACCCCGGCTACGTCCTCGCCCGCCTCGAGCCCCGCGAGACCCAGGAGCACGACGGCCGGCGCGTCGAGATCGAGCGCTGGTACGACCCGGCCAAGCTCCGCATCAACAAGCGCATCCGGGTCCTCGAGCCGGGGCGCCCGGCCCGCAGCTTCGTCGAGAGCGTGCGCGCCTACCGGGCGGAGGAGGTCACCATCGGCCTGCGCTGGGCCGGGCTCGAGGTCTCCAACCTCTTCGGCGGCTTCCAGGGGGAGCCTTATCAGAATGACAGCGAACGCCTCATCATCGTCGGCTACAAGCCCGCCTGAGACGCCGCGAGGGGGGGAGCCGGTCGCGACAGCGCTGCCGCCGCTGCCCTCGGCCTGGCGCGCCGGCCGCGACCTCGACCTCCTGGCCCCCCTGCGCCTGCTGACCGGGGCGGAGCCGCCGTCCGGTCCGGCGCCGGTGCTCGCCGGCGCCGCGGCCGTGGCTCGCCGCGAGCTGGCGGAGGCCCTGGCGGTCAGCAACCGCGCCTATGGCCACGAGGGGGCGGACGCCCTGGCCCGGCGTCTCGCCGACCCCGCCACCCGCGTCATCGTCACCGGCCAGCAGCCGGGCCTCCTCGGCGGGCCGCTCTACACCTTCGCCAAGGCGGTGGCCGCGGCGCGCTGGGCGGCGGCCCTGGAGGTGGCCGGCCAGCCCGCGGTCGCCGTCTTCTGGGTAGCGACCGAGGACCACGACTGGGCCGAGGTCTCCGCCGCCACCATCCTCGCCTCCGGCGGTCCCCGCACCTTCGACCTCGGCCCCGATCCGGCGCCGCTGACGCCGGTGGGTATGCGCACCCTGGGCGACGGCGTCACCGGCGTGCTCGACGAGATCATGGCCGCCGTGCCCAACGAACGCTACGCCGAGTGGCTGCGCACCGTCGCCCGCTGGTACCGGCCGGACGCCCGCTTCGGCGAGGCCTTCTGCCGGCTGCTCGCCCACATGCTGGGGGACCGCTGCCCGCTGCTCCTCGACGCCATGCATCCGGCGCTCAAGGCGGCGCAGCGCCCGTGGCTGCGGCGGCTGGTGGAGCGGCGGCGCGAGGCCGAGGAGGCCCTGGCGGCCCGCGAAGCGGAGATCACCGGCCGGGGCTACCCCCTCCAGGTGGCGCCGCAGCGCGGGGTGAGCCCCCTCTTCCTCCTTCATCGCGGCGAGCGGCGGCGCGTCGAGTGGCGTGGCGAGGCCGGATATGCCCTGCGCGGCCGGGACGACGCCGGCGGCACCGTCACCGACCTCCTGCGCGTCATCGACGAGAACCCCGGGGTGGTCACGCCCGGCGTCCTTGCGCGGCCGGCGATCCAGGACGCCGTCCTCGGCAGCTGCCTCCAGGTGATGGGCCCGGGCGAGCTCTCCTACCTGGCCCAGGTGGCGGCGGTCTATCCGGTGCTCGAGGTAGAGGCCCCCTGGACGTCGCTGCGGCCGCAGACGCTGGTCCTCGAATCCCACCAGGCGGAGAGGCTGGCCGAGGCGGGGATCACCCTGGCGGACCTGCTCGGCGACCGCCAGCGTCTGGACCGCGCGCTCGCCTCCTCAGAGGATGGCGAGCCGGTCGCCGCGGTCCGGGCGCGGGTGGAGCAGGCGCTGGACGACCTCAAGGCGTCGAGCCTGGCGGCCGATCCCAACCTGGAGCGGCCGCTGGAGAAGACCCGCGAGCAGATCCTGCGCGCCCTCGACCTCTTCGCCGAGAAGACGACCGGGGCGCTGGCGCGCAAGAACGAGGTGCGGAGCCGCCGCGTCGAGCAGCTCCGCGAAGCCTGCCTCCCCCTGGGCAAGCTCCAGGAGCGGGTGGTCTGCGCCGCCCACTTCCAGGGCAAGCACGGCTCCCGCTTCGCCGAGAGCTACTGGGAGCAGATGGGGCTCGACCCCGGGACCTTGCAAGTGATCTCTCCCTAGGGAGGGGAAGGGGAAAGGACGAGGATGAAGCTGGACGTTCTCGCGATCGGCTCCCACCCGGACGACGTGGAGCTGGGCTGCGGCGGCACGCTGGCCCTGATGGCCCGGCAGGGGCGCAGGGTCGGCATCCTCCATCTGACCGGCGGCGAGCGGAGCACCCGCGGCACGCCGGCCGAGCGGCGGGCCGAGGCCGAGGCAGCGGCGCAGGCCCTGGGGGCCGCGGAGCTGGCCTTCCTCGACTGCGGCGACGCCAGCTTCCGCTATGGCGAGGCCGAGGAAGACGCCCTGATCGGCATCCTGCGCGTCTGGCGGCCCGAGCTGGTGCTCGGCCCCACGCCGCGCGACCGCCACCCGGACCACGGCCGCGCCCATGAGCTGGTGCACGCCGCCTGCTTCTACTCCGGTCTGGCGAGCCGGGGAGAGCGGGACGTGAAACCCCACCGGCCGGCGGCCGTCTTCTCCTATATGCAGCACGACCTCTTCGAGCCCAGCTTCATCGTCGACGTCACCGCCGTCTGGGAGACCAAGCTCCAGGCCCTGGCCGCCTACCGCACCCAGCTCTACCAGCGGACCGCAGGGGAAAGAGAGGGCAAGGACACCGCGCCGGTCACCAAGGTGTCCACGCGCGAGTTCGCCCTCGCCAACGAGGGGCGGTCGCGGCACTTCGGCCTGCTCATCGGCGCCGAGTTCGGCGAGCCGTTCTGGAGCCGGCTGCCGCTCGCGGTGGCCGACCCGATGACCATCCTGCCGGGAGGTGTGCGGTGAAGATCGGCATCAGCTGCTATCCGAGCTATGGCGGCTCGGGGATCGTGGCCACCGAGCTGGCGATGGCGCTCGCCGACGGCGGGGACGACGTCCACATCATCAGCTACGCGTTCCCGTCGCGGCTGTCGATCCTCAACCCGCGGATCTTCTTCCACGAGGTGGTGACCCCCCACTACCCGCTGTTCGAGTACCCCCCCTACTCCCTGGCTCTGGCCACCAAAATGGTGGAGGTGGGGCGCCACCACCAGCTCGACCTGCTGCACGTGCACTACGCCGTGCCCAACGCGGTGTCGGCGATCCTGGCGCGCCAGATCCTGGCGCCGCAGCAGCTGCCGGTGGTCACCACCCTCCACGGCACCGACGTCACCCTGGTGGGCAACGACCCCAACTACCTGGAGACCACGCGCTGGGGGATCGTCGAGAGCGACGGCGTCACCGCGGTCTCGGAGTCCTTGCGCCAGACCACCGTCGAGCAGCTCGGCATCCACAAGCGCATCGACGTCATCCCCAACTTCATCGACCCGGCGCGCTTCGAGTCGGCGCGGCACTCGCCGGGGGCGCGGCGCTGGGCCAAGTCGAACGAGCGCATCCTCATCCACATCTCGAATTTCCGGCCGGTGAAGCGGGTGCTCGATGTGGTCGAGATCTTCGACCGCGTCCGCCGCGAGGTCCCCTGCCGCCTCCTCATGGTGGGCGACGGCCCGGACCGCGCCAAGATCGAGCAGCGTTGCCGCGAGTGCCGGCTGTGCGACGACATCACCTTCGTCGGCAGCCTGCCGCTCATCGAGGAGGTGCTGGTCGGCGGCGACCTCTTCATTCTCCCGTCGGAGACGGAGTCGTTCGGCCTGGCCGCCCTCGAGGCGATGGCCTGCGAGGTGCCGGTGATCACCACCCAGGCCGGCGGCCTGCCCGAGGTGGTGGTCGAAGGGGAGACCGGCCACCTCCGCCCCGTCGGCGACGTGGACGGCATGGCCGAGGCGGCGGTGCGCCTCCTCCAGGACGAGCCGCGGCGGCGCGCCATGGGCGAGGCGGGCCGGCGGCGGGCGGTGGAGATCTTCAGCCAGGACGCCGTCGTGGCGCGCTACCGTCAGCTCTATGACCGGGTGATGCAGCGGTCCTGAGAAGCGATGTCTGCCTATCCCGCTCCCGGCGGCGAGGCCCGCGCCGAGATCCGCGAGAAGGGCTCGCGCTTCCTGGCGGTGCTGGGGCCGGCGGCGGGGGAGGAGGAGGCCAAGGCGCGGCTCGCGGACCTGGAAAAGCTCTACCCCGACGCCACCCACCACTGCTGGGCCTGGCGTCTCGGCTGGCCGCCGCGGGAGCGCAGCTCCGACGCCGGCGAGCCCGGGGGCACGGCGGGGGTGCCCATCCTCCAGGTGCTGCGCGGCGCCGGCCTCTCCGACGTGATGGCGGTGGTGGTGCGCTGGTTCGGCGGCGTCAAGCTGGGCAAGGGGGGGCTCGCCCGGGCCTACGCCGGAGCGGCCCGGGAGGCGCTCCACGAGCTGCCGCTG
>DASPJI010000895.1:0-17404 GCA_035628695.1 Thermoanaerobaculia bacterium
CTGCCGCGCTACGCGGTGCCCGACGAGGTGGTCCTCCGCGAGACCCTGCCGGTGCTGCCGAGCGGCAAGGTCGACCGCCGCGCCATCCGCGATCTGGTCCTGGAATAGGGAGCCGAGCAGGCTCGCGCTAGGCGGGCCGCGCGAACTTCGACCGGTCGACGACGAGGCGCTGATGAGTGCCCGTGCTGATGATGCCGGCGGGGGCCGCGATCTCGATCTCGAAGCCGAGCAGCCGTCGTTGCGTGACCTTCGTCAGCCGCACGCGGATCGTCACCTCTTCGCCCGCCCAGGCGGTGCCGACGTGGGTCACTTCGACGCGCGTGCCGACGGTGGTCTGACCCGGTGCCAGCAGCGGCTGGACCGCCGCGAGGCAGGTGTCTTCCATCAAGCCGATCATCCGGGAGGTCGAGAGGATCCCCGCCAGGTGCGGGGGGCTCATGTCCGGCGTGACCGTGCAGGTCATCTCATGGGTCAGGCCGGCTTGCAGCATTTCCGGAAGGGTTCCGCCCGGGAGGCTCGATGCCCAGCCAGGCTGCCACGCGGGGCGCGACCTCCGTCGCGCGGACCGTCCCTCCCCGGCCCGGCGCGATGCCGGCGCCGATCGCCATGTAGAGGGCCTGCATCTCGGGGTGGGTGGTGAGATGGCCATGCGCGCCGTAGACCGGTGCCGGGGCTGCGGCCGTGCCGGGAGGCAGCGCGCGAAAGGTATAGCCCGGGCGTGCGAAGAGGACGAGGTCGCCGCTGTTGGGATGACCGAGGCCGATCCGAGCCGCCTCCTCGTGGGTGAGGACCTTTTCGATCGGCGCCTCTCCGTCCACCCGCCACTCCGCGTAGCGGCTGGCGAGGTCGGAGAGCAGAGACGCGCGGATTGCCGGGTCTGCGCCAGCCTCGACATAGATGAAGGCCGCGCCGCCGTTGGCGATGGCCGAGACCGCCGGCCTGCCGGTCGTGCCGCCGAGCCCGGCGAGCACCTCATCGGGATCGATGGACGTGTGGACCGGCACCATGCCGTGATCGCTCACGACCACTACCGTGGTCCGGGTCATGTCGAGCCCGGCCAACAGCTTCCGGAGCTCGGCGTCGACCGCCTGCCATACACGGTGGCGCGCCCGCGTGAGCTCGTCGCGCCGCTCGGGAGAGAAACCTGCCTGGCGCGCGTCGAGCAACAGGAGCCGGTGTCCGGCCAGGTCGATGACGGGGTTGTAGGACAGGAGGAGGTCCCAGTCCTCGCGGGCCGCCGCGAACCGCAGCGTCTCGCCCCAGAACGCCGCCAGGTGCTCGGCCTGCTCGGTCCAGGTGGCGAGATCGATACCCGCCCTGCCTTGCCAGCCGGCGACGAGCGCGCGGTTGTCGGGCTCCCCGGGCCAGTAGATCGAGTGTTCGGCGAGGGAGCCGGCGAAGGTGTCCGGATAGGCGACCGTACGATGGATGCCGCCGAGGTAAAGACGGACCTCCGAAAGATCCGGGGCGAGCGCGAGGAGCTTGAGCCACGAGGAGGTGTGCCCCTCTCCGGCATCCCAGGCCAGGCGTCCCCATTCGCCGGCCCGCAGCGGCGCCGTCTCGCGCTGCCCGGCCCTCACGGCCACACGGTCGTAGCGGGTCTCGCCATCGTCTTCGGTGTCCACGGCGACGAGGTCGAGCGTCCGGGTGCCCTCTCCTTCCCCGATCCTCACCTGAGCCGACGACCGAGCGGAATGGCCCGGAACGGCCTTCCAGTCGGCGCCGGAGAGGGTGAGGATCTGCGCTTCGAGGTCGGCGGCGTTGGTGTAGACCAGCCCCCACGAGGCGGTACGGCGCTCGTCCCGCGCGTCGGCGCCGGGCCAAGTCAACACTCCCACCTGGCGCCCCTGGCGCCGGGCAGCCTCCCATAGGGTCTGCGTGCCGACAGGGGCCTCAAAGGCGTTCACCGTCTGCGCGGAGATCGAGCCTCCGGAATAGAACGCGTTTCCCACGATCCCCGTCACCGCAGGGGGAAAGCCGGTGGCCAGACTGATGTGGTTGGTCGCGGTCAGGGACGGGTCGACCGGGATCAGCGCGTCCGCCACCTGGCCCTCGCGGAAGAAACGTTCGAACCCGCCCCGGTCGAGCGCGCCCTGGCGGTACAGCTCACGGAAGGCGCTGGCGCCGGCCCCGTCGAGGCTGATCAGGATGACGCGCCGGGACGCGGCGGCGGCATTCCCTGTGTCCGCCGGCGGCATGCCCGAACGGCAGGCGATGCTCGCCGCGAGCAGGAGCGCCCCCGACAGGGCGAAGATCATTCGTCTCTCGAGCGCCATGACGCGGCCACGAGTCTAGTCCTCGCCCCGGGTGTTGTCGAGGTGCCCGCCCCCTGACGCCGTCTCGGAGCCCCGGGGACTTCGTTACGAAGTCCACAGCCTTTCAGTGAGCGTCCAAGGACGGAGAGCCGAAGTCCCGGGACCGCGGCTCGAGGTCTCGGGACCTGGTCACGAAGTCCGCGGCCTTTGAGCGCGGGTCACGGGACCGCGCGCCGAGGTCCCGGGACATCATCATGAGGTCCCGGGACCTGGTCCTGAGGTCCACGGTCTTTTAGTGCGGGTTCAAGGGCGGAGAGCCGAAGTCCCGGGACTTGGAGAGGAAGTCCCGGGACTTCGAGACGGCGTCCCTAGCCGACGAGGCCCAGCCACTCGGCGATGACCCGCAGCTCGGGGGCGTCGGCGCTCTCGATGACGATCGGCTCGTAGCCTTCGGCGTGGGTGTCGGGCGAGAGGAGGATGCGGGTGTGCTCCCAGGTGCCGTCGGGGTGCTGGACCTTCTCGCTGTGGTAGCGCTTGACCGTGAAGTGGCCGCCGAGGTCGGTGTCCTCGATCTCCCGGTGCTGGACGAGGAGGACCTTGCCCTCGCGGCTGCCGTGAGGATGGATCCGGAAGAGCCCCCAGGAGCCGTTGGGGATGCGCCGGTTCATGGACTCACCGACGATCCGGGCCACGAACATCCCGGGCCGAGGCCGATAGTAGTCCGGCAGCTCGGCCCACTCGAAGCGGTCCGGGTGCGCCGCGGCGTCCTGGAAGCCGTCCACCTCCTGCTCGCCGCTGAACCGTCCCGCCGCCACGGCCAGCTCCAGCACCGGCACGGCGTTCTCGAACGGCACCACCTCCGCCGGCGGCACGATGCGGAACGGCCGCTCCGGCGGGGGAGGGGGCGCCGCCTGCGCCTCCTCGGCGAATACATCCCCCAGAGCTTCGGCCTGAGCGAGCACGGTGTCGGTGGCCTTCTCCTGCTTGTCCGGGGGATAGCCCTTCTGATTGAGCAGCCGCCGGACGCGGCGGCGGAGGTTGGCGCGTGTGCTCTCGCGCTCGGTCCAGTCGATGGTCGCGTTCCTGCGGACGATCTCCGTCAGCTCCCGCGCGATGGCCCGCAGGGTCTCGTCGCCGAGCACGGCCACGGCGCTGTCGTTGGTCTCCAGGGCGTCGTAGAAGGCCCTCTCCTCCTCGGTGAGCCCCAGCTCCTCGCCCCGCCGGTCCGCCTCCCGGAGCTGTTTGGCCATCTCGATCAGCTCGAGGATCATCTGCACCGTCTCGATGGACCGGTTCTGGTAGCGCCGGATGGCCTCCTCCAGCTTCTCCCGGAAGGAGTGGCCCTGGACAAGGTTCTTCTTCTCTCTTCGCTGGATCTCACCGGTGAGGAGCCGCCGGAGGAGCTCGACCGCCAGGTTGCGGTAGGGGAGCTGCCGCACCTCCTCCAGGAAGCTGTCCGAGAGGATGGAGAGCTCCGGCTTCTCCAGGCAGGCGGCGGAGAAGATGTCCACCACCTCGTCCGAGACGATCGAACGGGAGACGATCTGCCGGATCGAGGCCTCCACGTCCTCGCGTGACCGCCGTCCCCCCTCCGCGGGGCTTCGCTTGACGATCGCGGCGCGCACCGACTGGAAGAAGGCCACCTCGTCCAGGATCTGCGCGGCATAGTCGAGGGCGCCGGCCAGCGCGAAGGCTTTGGAGAGATCTGTCACTGCGTCCAGGTAGCGCTTCTGGCCCTCCGGGCCCAGCTCAAAGACGAAGTCGATGGCTGCGGCCATGGCCCGCGAGCGCTGCGTGGCCGTGCCGTGGACCGCTCCTTCGACGTCGAAACCGTGCATGATGCCCCGCACCACCTCGTACGACTTGCGGAGCGCCGTCTCCGCCTCCTCGATGTCGACCGTGGCTCGCCCCTGGCCGCCGCTCTGGGTGTAGGTGCGCACCGCCTGCCGGAGCTGGTCCGCGAGCCCCAGGTAGTCCACCACCAGGCCGCCCGGCTTGTTGCTGAACACCCGGTTCACCCGCGCGATGGCCTGCATCAGCGTGTGGCCGTGCATCGGCTTGTCCACGTACATGGTGTGGAGGGAGGGGACGTCGAAGCCGGTCAGCCACATGTCGCGGACGATGACCAGCTTCAAGGGATCGTCCGCGTCCCGGAAGCGCTTGGCGATCCGCTCCCGGCCGGCCTTGGGGCGGATGTGGGGCTGCCACTCCGCCTCGTCGGACGCCGAGCCGGTCATCACGATCTTGATCTCCCCCTTCTCGTCGTCCGGGTCGTGCCACTCCGGGCGGAGGCGTACGATCTCCTTGTAGAGCTCGACGCAGATCCGCCGGCTCATGGCGACGATCATCCCCTTGCCCCTCTGGGCGGCCTCCCGGTTCTCGAAATGCTCTACCAGATCGGCAGCCACGCGGGCCACGCGCTCGGGGGCGCCCACCAGCTTCTCGAGTTGGGACCACTTGCTCTTGAGGCGCTCCTTGTCGCCGGCCTCCTCGGCCTCGGTGACCTCTTCGAAATCGGGGTCGATCCGCGGCATCTCCTCGTCCTTGAGGGCGATCTTCGCCAGCCGCGCCTCGTAGTAGATGGGCACGGTCGCGCCGTCCTGGATGGCGCGCTCGATGTCATAGGTATCGATGTAGTCGCCGAAGAGGGCGGTGGTGCTCTTGTCGCCGATGTCGATCGGGGTGCCGGTGAAGCCGATGAAGCTGGCGTGGGGGAGCGCGTCCCGCATGTGCCGGGCGTAGCCGTCCAGGGTCTCGTACTGGCTGCGGTGCGCCTCGTCGGCGATGACCACAATATTGTCCCGCTCCGAGAGCCGGGGGTGGCGGTCCCCCTTCTGGTCGGGGAGGAACTTCTGGATGGTGGTGAAGACGATGCCGCCGGAGGCCTTGCTCTGGAGGATCTCCCGCAGCTCGTCCCGGCTCCCGGCCTTTTCCGGAGGCTGGCCGATCAGGTCCTGGCAGGCCGCGAACGTGCCGAAGAGCTGGTCGTCCAGGTCGTTGCGGTCGGTGAGCACCACCAGGGTGGGGTTGCGCATCTCCCGTTCCCGGGCGATCCTGGCGGCATAGAAGACCATGGAGAGGCTCTTGCCGCTCCCCTGGGTGTGCCAGACCACGCCGATGCGCCGGTCCCCCATCTTCGCCCGCAGGGTGCAGTCCACGGCCTTCCGCACGGCATGGTATTGATGATAGGCAGCCATCTTCTTGACCGCGCCGCGGCCATCGTCCTCGAAGACCACGAAGCCGCGCAGCAGGTCGAGAAGCCGCGTCTTGCCGAACATCCCGGCCACCAGGACGTCGAGCTGCGGCAGGCTGGCCGGGGCGACGTCGCGGCCTTCGACGGTGCGCCAGGGCATGTAGCGGTCCCAGTCGGCGGTGAGGGTGCCGGCGCGGGCCTCCATGCCGTCGGTGGCCACGAGGATTTCGTTGAAGCCGAAGAGGGTGGGGAATTCGGTCTTGTAGGTCTGGATCTGTTTGAACGCGTCGCGGACGGTGGCGTTCTCGTCCGCAGGGCTCTTGATCTCGAACAGGGCCAGGGGCAGGCCGTTGACGAACACCACCACGTCGAGCCGGCGCTGCCTCTTTCCCTCGACGACGCGGAGCTGACTCACCGCCAGATAGTCGTTCTCCTCCGGCCGTTCGAAGTCCACCAGGGTCACGGTCTCGTAGGAGAAGCCGCCGCCGGCGCGGGCGGGGCGGGGCACCTCCACCTTCACACCGTCGGCCAGCATGAGGTGGAAGCGCCGGTTGCTCGCCACGAGGCCCGGCACCTCCGAGCGTTCTACCCGGCGCAGCGCCTCCTCGACCGCTCCGGCGGGGAGGTGGGCGTTGATCCGCACCAGCGCCGTCCGCAGCCGTTCGCGGAGCACGACGTCCCCGTAGCTCCGCCGCTCCTCCCGTGGGCCGCCGGGGGAGATCTCCGCGCCCGTCGCCGTGTCGTAGCCCAGCTCCGCGAGCTGCTCCAGGAGAGACCGTTCGATGTCACTCTCGTTGAGAAATCCGCTCATGCGCCGTCCCTGGTGATTCGAGAATTCGAAGCGGATGGTAGCACCCGCGCCGTGAGATTTCAGGGCAAGAGCGGGAAGTGAAGACTACTTACCGGATATGATTACGAGGGAAGCGAGTCGGTCTCGTTCGAGGATACCTGTCACAAATTCTATTCGCCCCGAAGGGGCACAGGCATACCGCCTGGCGTTTCAACGCCAGGAAGCGAAGCGGCGCAGGCAGTTTGTGTGGAATTGCCTCCGCCCCTTCAGGGCTTGGGGGAGGTTGGGAGGCCGGTACCTGGCATTGAAATGCCAGGCGGTATGCCTGTGCCCCTTCGGGGCGTTCAGACCGCTTCGCCCACCATCTTCTCCGCCTGTTTGATGCGGATCTCCCCCGAGAGGAGTTTGGGGAGGAGGGTGTCGCGTAGGGCGGCGAGGGTACGAGACTCCTGCCTATTCAGGATGATTTTGTCAAGCATTGGCTCTGTTAGCTCACCAAACGTCTGCAAGATTTTTTGAGGTGGGAGTCGAAGACGGAATGTATCTATATCTGCTTTACCTAAGTGGATGACGTTCGTCCCGGTCTTCGCTCTCTCGAAGTAAGAAAGAGGTTCTTCTAGGCTGTAAAGAAGGAAGGCGCGAGGGATGTGCGGCTTCGGCTCAACCAGGCAAACTCGCTGGTTCACCCAGGCCGGAGGTCCGCACCAGATATGCGCCTTGAACTCCCCGTCCATTCCCACCAGGATGTCCCCTGGTTGTGCAAGTCTCGCCCTTGCCGGCGTCTCTGTGGTGAACAAGGAAGGTGACTGAGCCTCAAGGTCGCGGATACGAATGAGAGGTTCACCTTCCCCTTTTTCGTTGAATAGTGAAGAGGAGAATGGGGCCCCGTACGTAACGTTGGCGACTCTGTAGATTTCTTCGATGTTCTGAGACCCTGACTCGCCATCGGAAAACCACGACTTGAAGATCGCCCGAGCCATGGCCTCCAAGGTGCGATTCGTATCCTCGTTCAGATGTACCTTTTGGCTCAGGGCGCCAAGGATGTAAGCTATAGCCTTCTGCTCCACCAGAGGCGGCACGGGAAGCGAGATCTTCCTGAGTTCACTCTGGCGAATCCCGTGCACGGTTGTGCCCGTCGCCCTGGCTTGCAATTGTCTTTGCACTATGCTTGACTGCATTGCATACAGGAGATAGTCCTGGTCTAACAAGTTCTTCCTTCCTCTTAGCAATATTATGCGCTGTGCGAGTGCCACCTTCTCTGGGCCAAGCTGTGCAACTTCTCCAAGGGGGGCCTCGGTTGTTACTACGACATCGCCGGCCCTGGGAAGGCCGCGGCGCATCCAAAGATCATAGTCGGCCAATGGGATAAACTCTTCGGGAGGAAGGATTCTCCCGCTCTTCACTATCTTGGCTGTGACCAGGGGAACTCCGTGCGATGATTTTATGGGCGATTTGCCTCGATAATCGATCAGCGCCTCAACGCAGGCTTCTAGGGATAGAATCCTCCAGTCTAGGGGTAGCCTAGCTTCCATATCCCAGGCCTCTCAGACTTTCAAGTATTATTTTCTCGAGTCGATTTGACTCAGAGAAATTGGCCGTCAGCTTTAGTGTTAGCCGCCTCATCGTTTCGTCGAAAGGTTCGTCTTCAGGGCCATCTTCTACTGCTCCGACATACCTCCCCGCAGTCAGCGCATGCCCGTGCTCCCGGATCTCCGGCGTGGAACCTGCCCTGCAGAACCCCGCCCGATCCTCGTACTTGCCAGCCTCCCGCTCCCCTCGCCAAGCGTGATACGTCCGCGCAATCTCCTTGATCTCCTCATCCCTAAGATCCCGGTGCGTCCGGTCGATCATGTGGCCCATGTTCCGGGCGTCGATGAACAACGTTTCTCCCTGCCGGTTCCGGAACCTGTGGTTCTTCTTGTCCCGGGCGAGGAACCATAGACAGACCGGAATCCCCGTCGTATAGAAAAGCTGTCCCGGTAGAGCGACGATGCAGTCCACCAGGTCCGCCTCGACAAGGTTCTTCCGGATCTCACCTTCTCCTGACTGATTCGAGGAGAGCGACCCATTGGACATGACGAAGCCGGCGATCCCGCTGGGAGAGAGGTGGTGAAGAAAGTGCTGGATCCAGGCGTAGTTGGCATTGCCTACGGGAGGCGTGCCGTATTTCCAGCGCTTATCCTCCCGCACGCGCTCGCCGCCCCAATCGGAGTCGTTGAAGGGGGGATTGGCGAGCACGTAGTCGGCCTTGAGGTCCGGGTGGAGGTCGCGGTGGAAGCTGTCCGCGGGCTCGGGGCCCAGATTGGCGTCGATCCCCCGGATGGCGAGGTTCATCTTGGCAAGGCGCCAAGTGGTGTAGTTGGACTCCTGGCCGTAGATGGAGAGGTCGGCGCGGCGGCCTCCGTGGGCGACCACGAAACGCTCGGAGGAGACGAACATGCCCCCCGAGCCGCAGCAGGGATCGAAGACCCGCCCCTTGAGCGGCTCGATCATCTCGACCAAGAGCTTGACCACTCACTGCGGCGTGTAGAACTCGCCTCCGCTCTTCCCTTCGGCGGCGGCGAAGCGGCCCAGGAAGTACTCGTAGACCCGGCCGAGGACATCCTTCGAACGGCTGGCGGAGTCTCCCAGGCCGATGCCGGAGACGAGGTTCACGACGCCGCCGAGGCGAGCCTTGTCGAGCTGGGGACGGTTGTAGTCCTTGGGGAGGACCCCCTTCAGGGAGGGGTTCTCCCGCTCGATGGCCGTCATGGCGTCGTCGATGGCCTTGCCGATGGTCGCGTGAGGGGCCTCTTCCCGGATGCGAGACCAGCGGGCCTCCGCGGGGACCCAGAAGATGCTCTCCGCGGTGTACTCGTCCCGGTCCTCCGGGTTGGCCCCGGGCTCGAGGAGGATGGCCTGGCGGCGCTCCTCGAAAGCGTCCGAGATGTACTTGAGGAAGATCAGGCCGAGGACGACATCCTTGTACTGAGAGGCGTCCAGGTGGCCACGCAGCTTGTCGGCGGCGGCCCAGAGCTTGTCCTCGAAGCCGAGGTTGGCGCCGGAGCCGTTGCCGGCCGCCTTCGCGGCCCGGCGCTCCCCGCGGGCGCCCTGCTTGCGGCCAGCCGGCGCCTCAGGCAGCGGCGCGGGAGCCGGCTCCGCTGCTGGAGCGAGCGGAGTGGGGGAGCCCGGCTCCCCGAAGAGGGCGCGGAGCTTCTCCAGGGCGATGGGGCTGGGCTCCGCCACCCCCCGCTCCCACTGGGAGACGATGGGCTGGGTGACGCCGGCCTTTTCGGCGAGCTGCGCCTGGGACAGCCCGGCCGCGGCGCGGCGGTCTTTGATCCACTGCGAGGTCTTCATCGAAGGAGTCAGGGTTTCGGGGCTCAAACGGTCTTCACGGCAGCCCGGAGGGGCTCCGCGGCGTACGTCGGGGACTGTCGGTTCACGGGGCGAAGTTTAGCACCGGGCAGGCAGTGCCATCTCATGGGCCTCATGAATCATCGTCATTCCCTCGGAAGCGATCGACGTTTCCCTCGAAAGGTTCGCCATCCCCGGCGAAATGCCGAACGTTCCTTCAGGAATGAAGGCCGTTTCGAGGGAAAGGGAGGCTGTTCCTTCAGAAAGGACGGACGTTTCCGGGGAAATGGGGTCCGTTTCGCCGGAAATGGAGGACGTTTCGGGCGAAATGGAGACCGTTTCTTCAGGAATGAAGGCCATCCCCCGAAGGATGGTGTTCATTCCCGAAGGAGTGACGGCCGTTCCCGGCGGAGCGGCGCGCTTTCCGGCGGAATCGCTGCCGAAATTGTGCGGAAAAGGTGGACGCGGCCGTGGCCTGCCCCATGAGAGAGGGACAGGCCACGGATTCCAGCTTGCCTACCCCGCCCGCTCGTCGAGGATGGCCCCGCAGCAGGTGAGGGACTCCGCGCCACCCGCCTCCAGGGCATCCGCCAGCGACAGCGGCGACCGCAGGAGATGAATCAGGGCGTTGGCGTGCTCGACCAGGGTGTCGTCGAAGACGTCCAGACCCGCTACGGCCTCGCCGGTGTCGAGGGTGACGGGGTAGAGGCCGCCGGCGTCGGCTTCCTTGCCGAGCCGGAGGAGGGGATCACGCCCGGTGCCGGGGAGGACGGCGGCGAAGACGAGGGCGAGCCAGCGCGCGCTGGCGATCACCGCCGGCCGGCCGCCGCGGGCGAGACCCTGGCCGGCCCGGAAGAGGCCGAAGCCTCTCCCGGGGATCTCCTCGATCTTCCACGGACCGGCCACCGCAGCCTCGCCGGCCGTGGGCGGCTCGTCTCTCTCGCCCAGACGGGCGAGAAAGCCGGCGGTGAAGGCGTTGGGGGTAGGGGGGACTTCGGACACACTGCTACCATCAAGAGAACCACGCATAAGGATCACTGCTCCTTGTGTTCGTGGCCAGGTCCGGTCGGTGAGTGCCAGCTCCCGTCCGGGCCGATTCGGCTTCAATGCCGGGCCACGTGCTGCCTGGTGCGACGGTTGAATCCCTCGCCGGGAAGCTTTCGCGGGGCCGCGCGCCCTCCGGCGTGTCCTGCTACGACCTGATGCCCCGATTCTAGAAGAGCACGGCGAGAAAATCAAGCGGCCCTGCTGATTTTCCCTCTTCCCCAGTCCTGAACAAATGTTGCAGAAATCCCCTGTGCCTACAGGGGATCAGGAAGATTTTCTCCTGATCCTGAACGAAATGAGCGGCTCATCCGTAGACATATACAGGCGGGTCGCTCGGGCCATGGAGGCTCCGGGAATGTGCCCGCCGGGACCATCCAGAAGAGGAGAAGCCATGCCGAATGTCACCCGAAGCCACGCCGCGGTCCGCAAGGCGCTGGAGCAGTACAACGCCACGTTGGAGGCCAACGCGGCGGAGCTGCCTCAGCTCGACGGGACCCGTACCTCCATCCAGAACGTCCTCCAGACCCTCCGGGAGTCCAGCGTCGAGCAGGACTTCTTCCGGGCCCAGAAGCAGCAGGCGACGAAGCGCCAGGAGGCGGCGGTGGACGAGGGCCGGAAGCTGATCTCGTACGTCAAGGTCGTCCTCCGGCAGCACTACGGGAGCCGGAGTGAGAAGCTCGCCGAGTTCGGGGTGCAGCCGTTCCGCGGCCGGGCCCGCACCGCCGTCGCCGAGGTCAAGCCGCGGAACCCGGGGGCCACGGTGGCTCCGGAGGTCCAGGAGCCCAAGGCGGAGGAGAGGGAGGGGTGATACAGGGGTAGTCCAGTGAAGGGCCGGGGCGGGCGACTGCCCGCCCCGGCGGCGTCACTTCCTGTACCATCGAGCCGTAGCACTCTTCACCAGGAGGCAGAGGTGAGTACAACTGCGCTAAGGGTCGAATTGCCCATGACGGTAACCGAGGACGAAGCGAGACTCCTCTTGGCGGTCAAGACGTTCGAGGTCGGTAAGGCCTCCCTGGGCCAGGCAGCGCGTATTGCTGGACTGTCCAAAAGAGCTTTCATGGAGCTCCTGGGACGTTACGGTGTAGCCGTCTTCAACTACTCGCCCGAGGAGTTGGAGGGAGAGGTCGAGTCTTGAGAGAGGCGGTGGTCGCGGACAGCGCCTGTTTGATCGCTCTGGAACGCATCGGCCGTCTCGACCTTCTTCAGTCCTTGTTCGATTCTGTTTTCATCCCTCCCGAAGTGCGGCGAGAGTTCGGAACCGACTTGCCGTGGTTGAGGATCGAAGCTCCTGCCGATCGGAAGCTGGTCACGACCCTTCAAATGCTGGTCGACAGTGGCGAGGCTGAAGCCATTGCCTTGGCCTCCGATATGGACGTGCCGATCATTCTCGACGATTTAAAGGCACGCACGGTGGCGCGGGGGCTGGGGCTTTCGATCATTGGCACCGTAGCGATCCTGGTGCGGGCCAAGCGGGCAGGGTTCATTTCCGCAGTCAACCCGCTGATCGGCGAGTTGGAAGGCGCCGGGTTTCGGCTCGGCGCGGCGTTGAAGCGAGAGGTTCTGCGCCTGGCCGGAAAGTAGGGAGGTACCCCGCCCCGGTTTGTCCCCCCTTCCTCTTTCCCGCACACCACCACACTTGAAGGAACCCCTCGGGTTCCTCCTGGATTCTCTTCTCTGGGTGGTCCTTTCGATGACGACAGCTCAGCTCCTCTCCCGGCTCCGTGACCTGGAGGTCCGGTTGTGGGCCGAGGAGGACCGGCTCTGCTTCCACGCTCCCAAGGGGGCGATCACCCCGGAGATCCGGGAGGCGCTCGGCCGCCACAAGCCGGAGGTCCTGGCGCTGCTGCGCGGGGGGCGCTCCCTCGCGGAGGGCGCCGGGCCCGAGCCGGGACCGGCGCCGGAGAGCGGGCCGGCTTCTCTCTCCTTCGCCCAGCGGCGGATCTGGTTCCTCACCCAGCTCGAGCCGGAGAGCGCCGCCTACAACATCACCCGCGCCGCCCGCCTGGAGGGGAGGGTGCGCGTCGAGGTGCTGGAGCGCAGCCTCGCCGAGGTCGTCCGGCGCCATGCCATCCTGCGGACCTCGTTCACCTCCCGCGAGGGGGAGCCGTCCCAGATCGCCCACCCGCCGGCGGGCCTGGCGCTGCCGGTCATCGACCTGCAGGCGCTGCCCGCGGAGGCCCGGCGGGTGGAGGCGGACCGCCTCGCGGCCGAGGAGGCGCGGCGGCCGTTCGACCTGAGGCGCCCGCCGCTGCTGCGGGTCTTTGCGTTGCGGCTCGCCGCGGAGGAGCATGTGCTCCCCACGTCGCTCCATCACATCGCGGGGGACGCCTGGTCCACGGCGATCCTCTTCCGCGAGCTGGGCGCGCTCTACGAGGCGTTCTCGCGCGGGCTGCCGTCGCCGCTGCCCGAGCCGCCGCTCCAGTACACCGACTACGCGCGCTGGCAGCGCGGCCGGCTGGCGGGGGCGCTCCTCGAGGAGCAGCTCGCCTATTGGACGGAGCAGCTCGCGGACGCGCCGCCGTCGCTCGAGCTGCCGGCGGACCGCCCGCGCTCCGCCGCCGCTTCGTTCCGGGGCACCGCGCACCTGTCGCTGGTGCCTCCCGCCACGGTCGCGCGGCTCCAGGCGTTCACCCGGTTGCAGAGCGGGGAGGAAGGGGGGACGACTCCGTTCATGGTGCTGGCCGCGGCCTTCGCCACCCTGCTCGCCCGCTGGTCCGGGCAGGACGACCTCGTCGTGGGGCTGCCGGTGGCCAACCGCGGCCACACGTCGCTGGAGGGGCTCATCGGCCTCTTCCTCGATACCGTGGCGCTGCGGGTGCGGCTCGGCGGGGACCCCACGTTTTCCGAGCTGCTGGGGCGGACCCGGCAAGCGACGCTCGGTGCGTACGCCCATCAGGACCTCCCCTTCGAGCGCCTCGTCGAGGCGTTGCGGCCCGAGCGGCAGCTCCACCAGACGCCGATTTTCCAGGTCGTCCTCAGCCTGCAGAACGTGCCGCGGTCCGATCTGGCGGCCTCCTCGTTCCGCTTGAGCCTGCTGCCGCCCACCAATCCCTCGGCGCAGTTCGACCTCGTCTGCGACATGGAGGAGGCCGCCGATGGGCTGCGCATCTCCTGGCGCTACCGGACCGATCTCTTCGATGCCACCACCATCGCCCGCCTGGGGGAGCAGTACCAGCTCCTGCTCGAATCCGCCCTGGAAGACCCCGGCCGGCCCATCGCCGAGCTGCCGCTGCTCGACCCCGCCCGGCGGCATCAGATGCTGGTGGAGTGGAACGGCGCCGGCGTCCCGGCCACCGAGCCGGTCTGCCTGCATGAGCGCTTCGCGGAGCAGGCGGCGGCGCGGCCCGACTCCGTGGCCGTGAGCTTCGAGGACCTCTCCCTGACCTATGGCGAGCTCGCCCTCCGCGCCCGCCGTCTCGCCGGCCGTCTTCGAGCGTTGGGAGTAGGACCGGACGTGCGGGTGGGGGTGCGGCTGGAGCGGCCCGCCGAGATGGTGGTCTCGTTGCTCGGCGTGCTGGAGGCGGGGGGCGCGTACGTGCCGCTGGACCCGGGATATCCGGCGGAGCGGCTGGATTTCATGGCCCGGGACGCGGATCTGCGGGTGGTGATCGATCAGGCATGGATCGCTCCGGATGGCGGCGATCCGTCGAAGCCGGAGGCCACTCCTCCCGACGCGCTGGCGTACGTCATCTATACGTCGGGCTCCACCGGCCGGCCCAAGGGGGTGGGCATCTCCCACGCGGCGGCGGACCGTCTGTTCACGGCGACGGTTCCCTGGTTCGGCTTCGGCCCCGGAGATGTCTGGACCCTCTTTCACTCCTTCGCCTTCGACTTCTCGGTCTGGGAGATGTGGGGGGCCCTCCTCCATGGCGGACGGGTGGTGGTGGTTCCCGAACGGGTCCGCCGGTCTCCCGAGGAGCTGCTGGACCTCCTCGTGCGCGAAGGGGTGACCGTGCTCGATCAGACGCCGTCGAGCTTCCGGCAGCTCATGGCCGTGGAGGGGGAGGGTCCCGCGCTCCCCCTGGCGCTGCGCTGGGTGATCTTCGGCGGCGAGGCGCTGGACTTCCAGAGCCTCGCCCCCTGGATGGCGCGCCACGGCGACAGCCGGCCGCGGCTGGTCAACATGTACGGCATCACCGAGACGACGGTGCATGTTACGTACAGGGAGGTGACTCTTGGGGATCTGCCAGAGATTCCGCGGGGTGGTGGTGCCTCCCCCCCTGGGAGGGGGGTGGTAGGGAGCGGGGGAGGACAGGAGGGGGGTTTTCCTGGCTCGGCAGCCGGCGAGGCCGCCGGAGCGTCCGTGAAAACTGCCCCCCTCCTAACCTCCCCCGCTCCCACCCACGCGCCCGCCCAGGGGGGGAGGCACCACCACCCCTTGCGGCCAGAGTTGAACCCCAGCCTCCTCGGCGTCGCCATCCCCGACCTCCAGGTCTATCTGGCGGACCGGGGATCGGCGCCGGTGCCGATCGGGGTGCCGGGGGAGGTCTGGGTCGGTGGCGCGGGGCTGGCCCGCGGCTATCTGGGGCGGCCGGACCTCACCGCCGACCGTTTCCGGCCCCACCCCTGGAGCGAGACGCCCGGCGCGCGGACCTATCGCTCGGGCGACCTGGCGAGGCGCCGGCCGGATGGCGACCTCGAGTACCTGGGACGGATCGACCACCAGGTGAAGATCCGTGGCTACCGGGTCGAGCTGGGCGAGGTGGAGGCGGCCCTGACCGCGTTCCCGGGGGTGCGGCAGGCGGCAGCCGTGGTCAGCGAGGCCCGGCTGCTGGGGTATGTGGTGGGGGAGCCCGGTGTCCCCCTGGACCTCGCCGCCCTGCGCGCGTTCCTGGAAGGGCGCCTGCCCGGACCGTTCGTCCCGTCGGCCCTGGTGCCGCTCGCGGCCCTCCCGATCACCCCCGGCGGCAAGCTGGACCGCGCGGCCCTGGCCCAGGCCGGACCGGTGCCCGAGCCCGCCGCGCCCATCTCCGCCCCGGCCGCCGCAGGACCGGTGGCCGAGGCCCTCGCCGGGATCTGGGCCGAAGTGCTCGGCGTCAAGGCAGTGGGTCCGGGAGACGATTTCTTCCGGCTGGGAGGGCACTCGCTGCTGGCGACCGCCGTCCTGTCGCGGGTGCGCCGGGCCTTCCGGGTCGAGCTGCCGGTGGCGGCGCTGTTCGAGGCGCCGACTCTGGCGGGCTTCGCGGCGCGGATCGAGAGCGAGATGCGCGGCGGCGAGAGCTTCGAGGGGCCGCCCCTGGTGGCCAGGCCCCGCTACGGCGGCGCCCCCCTCTCCTACTCCCAGCGGCGGCTCTGGTTCCTGGACCGCCTGGCGCCGGGCAATCCGTTCTACAACGTGCCGGTGGTGCTCCGTCTGCGCGGGGGCCTCCGCCCGGCGGCCCTGGAGGCGGCCCTGGCGGAGATCGTGCGCCGTCACGAGATCCTGCGCTCCGCCCTGCCGGAGCTCGACGGCGAGCCCGTGCAGGCCGCGGCCCCGGCTCTCGACGTGCGTCTCCCCCTCGTGGACGTCTCCGGGCTGCCCGAGGAGATCCGGGAGGGCGAGGCCGACCGGCTGGCGGATGAGGAGGGGCGGCGTCCGTTCGACCTGGCGGCCGGGCCGCTCTTCCGGTTCTCGCTCCTGCGGACGGAGCCCGGCGACCACCGGCTCCTCCTCACGCTGCATCACGTGGTGACCGACGCCGGATCCATGGGGGTGCTGCGCCGCGAGTTGGAGACCTTCTATGAAGGTGGGGCTTCACTTCCCGATCTACCCCTCCAGTACGCGGACTTCGCCCTCTGGCAGCGCGACTGGATCGCCGCGGGCGGTATGGAGGGGCAGCTCGCCTGGTGGAAGGAACGGCTGGCGGGTGCTCCCGAGGAGCCGGGGCTGCCGTTCGACCGCCCGCGGCCGGCGCGGGAGCGGTTCCGCGGCGGCGCCGTCCCCCTGCGCCTGCCGGTGGCGACGGCCGCGGCGGTCCGTGCCGCGGCCCGGCGTGAGGGGATGACCTCCTTCATGGTCCTTCTCGGAGCGTTCCAGGCCCTGCTCGCCCGCCTCACCGGCGAGGAGGACGTGGTGGTGGGCACGCCGGTCGCCAACCGCGCCCGGCCCGAGATCGAGGGGCTCATCGGCTTCTTTTCCAACACCCTGGTGCTGCGCACCGACCTCTCGGCCGACCCGGAGGGCGTCGAGCTGCTCGACCGCGCCCGGCAGACCGCGCTCGCCGCCTACGCCCACCAGGACCTGCCGTTCGAGGTACTGGTGGAGGCGCTGGCGCCCGAGCGCCACCTGGCCCGCAACCCGCTCTTCCAGGTGCTGCTGGTCTATCAGCGGCTGGAGGGGAAGGGCGGGCTCTCCGATCTCGCCGGCCTGCTGGTGGACGGGGCCCCTCCCCAGGGTGCCGCCGGCACCGGCTCGGCCAAGTTCGACCTCACCCTGGCGCTGGTCGAGGGGGAGGAGACCTTCGAGGGGGCCGTCGAGTACGACGCCGACCTGTTCGATCCCCCCACGGCGGCGCGGATCGCCGGCCAGCTCACCACCCTGCTGGCGGAGCTGGCCGGGGACTCGCCGCCGCGCCTCGGCGATCTCCCCCTGCTCTTGGCACCCGAACGGCACCAGCTCGCCGTCGAGTGGAACGATGTTCGCGACGAGATGGGACTGCAGGCAGCCGGATCGCCGGTCCACGCCGGCTTCGAGGCCTGGGCCGGGCGGGAGCCCGCGGCCCCGGCGGTGGTCTGGAATGATTCGACGCTCACCTATGGCGAGCTCGAGCGCCTCTCCGCCGCGCTCGCCAGCCGGCTGCGGGA
>DASPJI010000896.1:0-8765 GCA_035628695.1 Thermoanaerobaculia bacterium
CCAGAGGCGGCCGACGTTCTCGGGATGGAAGCCGTCCACGTCCTTCTCGGCCACGACGCTCTCCACCACCCGGCGCTCGTTCACCCCCGCGGGCAAGGGGAGCTGCACCAGGATGCCGTCCACCGCGTCGTCCTCGTTCAGCTCCTCAAGGACGCGGAGGATCTCGTCCTCCGGCGTGGTCTCGGGAAGCAGGACGGCGCGGCTCGCCATGCCGACCTCGTGGCAGCCCTTGACCTTGCTGTTGACGTAGACGTGCGAGGCCGGGTCGCCGCCGACGAGAACGGCGGCGAGGGCGGGCTTGCGGTGGCCGGCGGCGGTCATCCGCGCCACCTCCTCGGCCACCTCGGCGCGGATGGCGGCGGCGATGTCCTTGCCGGCCAGGATCTTGGCGGTCGTGGTCGTGTCGATCATCCGGGGATCTTTCCGCTGTAGACGCAAACGATGCCGAGCGAGAGCTCCTGCCAGGCGGTGGCGGTGAAGCCGGCCGCCGCCATGCGGGCGAGGAACTCCTGGCGCTGGGGGAACTGGAGCACCGACTCGGTCAGGTACTGGTAGGCCGAGCTGCGCGGCGAGAGGATGCGCGCGATCCGCGGCAGCAGGTGACGGAAGTAGAAGAGGTAGAGGCCGCGCAGCGGCTGCCCCTGTGGCGACGTGGCGTCGAGCACCACCAACTTGCCGCCGGGCTTGAGCACCCGCGCGAGCTCGCGCAGCGACCGGTCGAGGTCGGCGACGTTGCGCAGCCCGAACGAGACCGTGGCGCCGTCGAAGCGGCGGTCGGGGAAGGGGAGGGCCAGCGCGTCGGCGGCGAGCGGGCCGGGGCGATGCCCCGCGAGGCGCGCGAACTTGTGGCGGGCGATGGCGAGCATGGGGATACAGAAGTCCGCCGCCGCCACCCGCGCGCCGCGCCGGTGGAGCGACGTCGCCTGGTCGCCGGTGCCGCAGCAGAGGTCGAGCACCTCGGCACCCGGAGGCAATCCGAGGACGGCCGTCGCCTTCTTGCGCCAGAGCACGTCCAGGTTGGCGGACAGCAGGTGGTTGAGGAGGTCATAGCGCGGCGCCACCCCCGCGAACATGTCGCGGATGGTCCGGCCCGACTTGTCCAGCTTCGTCTCGACTCCCGCGGCAGCCTCGCTCACGCGGGCAAGTGTAGCGGATGCGGGGGGAAGAGAGGGGGGGCGGGGCGGCCAGGCGGTCCCGGCGCCCCGAGCTGCGGGGTCCCTCAGACGACGACGAGATGCTCCGGCGTAGCTCCCGGAGCCGCAGACAGGGGGATCGAACGGTCGAAGGTGACAAACCGCCCTCCATGCTCCACCGCGAGCGCCAGAAGGTAGACATCGGTCACCTGGCGTGGCCCGTGAACATGGCTGGAGTTGATGCGGCGCTCCTCGAGAAGGCTGATGGAGCAGGGCCAGAACTCGTGGTACTCGGTGCTGGTCGCTCGGCGCAGCCGCTCGACGGCCTCGGAAGGAGAGATTGGACTGGGGTACTTGGGTTGGCTGATGATGCGGACGAACCCGTTTTGCGTCAAGGCGCAGGAAGCCCAACCATGCTGAATCTCCTGCGAGATCCACTCTTGGGCTCGTTGGTGGTCGACGTGGTCTGCATCCAGTAGCGCGAGGAGCACGTTGATGTCGAGGAGCGCCCGCATCAACCGAAGTCTTCCTCGCGGAGCTTGTCGATCAGTTCATTGGAAACCGCCGCGCCCCGGGGGGGCAGGGGGTCGAAACCATACAGGCTCTTGGGCTTCTGGGCTCCGGGCTCCTCTCGGGACCGACGGGTCAAAGCCTCTCGGGCAAGCTCGGACAGGAGCTCTCCGACACTGCGCTTCTGGCGGCGAGCCCTTTCATTGACCGCCATCAGAACGTCATCCGCGATGTCAATGGTGGTGCGCATGCATCAGATGCTAGCACACGCTATGTCCCCCTTCCCGGGGGAATACCCCGCTGTTCCCAAAGGTGGGCAGGTGCACGAGGCCCCGTCTCGTGCTAGACTCGCTGTTCGCTGCGGCGGGAGCCGCGGTTTCTCGGCGGGGCTGCCAAAAAGCCCTTGACAATCCCTTTTTGTCCGCCTAATATCAGGGGTCCTTTGCGTCGCGAGGGCGGGTTTCCTGCGCCGAGGCGGCTTTCCCGAGAGTTTTGGAGATTGAGATGCAGAACAGGACCTACAGCCCGAAGCTTGCCGAGCTCCAGCACGACTGGTTCGTGCTCGACGCGACGGGGATCCCGCTGGGACGCCTGTCGTCGCTCGCCGCCCGCCTGCTGATGGGCAAGCACAAGCCCACCTATGTGCCGCATATGGACGTGGGCGACTTCGTCATCGTCATCAACGCCGAGAAGGCGGTGCTGACCGGACGGAAGGAAGAGCAGAAGATGTATCACCACCACACCGGCTATCCGGGTGGGTTGAAGAGCGAGACGGCCGCCGACCGGCGCCGCCGCCGCCCCACCAAGATGGTCGAGGACGCGGTCTGGGGGATGCTGCCCAAGAACCGCATGGGCCGTCACCTGCTGCGCAAGCTCAAGGTCTACGCCGGCGGCGAGCACCCGCACCAGGCCCAGCAGCCCAAGCCCTTCGACGTGGCCGCCAGCCTGTAGGCGGCGCCGGATACCCCCAGAGGAACCGAGGAAGACGATGGCAGCGAACCAGAACCAGTTCTACGGCACCGGGCGGCGCAAGACGGCGGCGGCCCGGGTGTTCATGCGTCAGGGCGCCGGCGAGGTCAAGGTCAACGGCCGCAGCCTCGACGAGTACTTCCCCAATGAAGTGTTGAAAATGGTCATCAAGCAGCCCCTGCACCTGACGGAGACGAGCGAGCAGTTCGACATCCTCGTCACGGTCGCCGGGGGCGGCAGCGCGGGCCAGGCGGGCGCGATCCGCCACGGCATCTCCCGCGCCCTCATCGAGTACAACGCAGAGCTGCGCGACCGGTTGAAGTCGGCTGGCCTCCTCACGCGCGATCCTCGCAAGAAGGAGCGCAAGAAGTACGGCCAGAAGGGCGCCCGCGCTCGCTTCCAGTTCAGCAAGCGCTAGTCGGTACGAAGGGAGAATCTCTTGGTCGAAGTCACGATGAAGGAGTTGCTGGAGGCTGGTGTCCACTTCGGTCACCAGACCCGGCGCTGGAACCCGAAGATGAAGCCTTACATCTTCGGCAAGCGCAATGGGATCTACATCATCGACCTGCAGAAGACGGTCAAGCTCTTCGACGAGGTCGTGAAGTTCGTCCAGGAGCTCGCCTCGCAGGGCAAGCGCATCCTGTTCGTCGGCACCAAGCGGCAGGCGCAGGAGGCGATCGCCGAAGAGGCGGCGCGTTGCGGCGAGTACTTCGTCACGAACCGCTGGCTGGGCGGCACGCTCACCAACTTCGTGACGCTGCGCTCCTCGCTCCAGCGGCTCAAGGAGGTCGAGGCCCGTCTCGGCGACGAGAACAGCCCGATGACCAAGAAGGAGCGCCTGCGCATGGAGCGCGAGCGCGACAAGATGGTCAAGAACCTCGACGGTATCCGCGACATGGAGGAGCTGCCCGACGCGCTCTTCGTGATCGATCCGAAGAAGGAAGACATCGCGGTCGCCGAGGCCAACAAGCTGGGCATCCCGGTCATCGCCGTCGTCGACACCAACTGTGACCCCGAGCTGATCGACTACATCATCCCGGGCAACGACGACGCGATTCGCGCCATTCGCCTGTTCGCCGGCCGCATCGCCGACGCCTACCTCGCCGGCTCCGGCAAGCTGCAGGAAGAGATGATGATGGACGCCAAGGACGGGGCCGCCCTGCCCATGGGCACCGTCGACAAGGACATGGCCGGCGCCGCGGCGCACTAGACGAGCCCAGATCGCACCGCCCCCTCCCCGGGGGCGGCGCCCGGAAAAGGTCAGTCGAACCCGCGTCGATCTGACCTTTTCTTTTGTCTGCACGATTCCGAGCACAGCACGTTCAAGGAGAAGGGTGTCATGGAAATCACCGCTCAGATGGTCAAGGAACTGCGGGAGCGCACGGGCGCCCCGATGATGGATTGCAAGAAGTGCCTCGGCGAGGCCGGCGGCGACCTGGACAAGGCCGCCGACCTGCTGCGCAAGAAGGGCATCGCCTCCGCCGACAAGAAGTCCGGCCGCGTCACCGCCGAGGGGGCCGTCGGCTCCTACATCCACGGCGGCGGCAAGATCGGCGTGCTCGTCGAGGTCAACTGCGAGACCGACTTCGTCGCCCGCACGGACGACTTCCAGGCGCTGGTGCGCGACATCGCCATGCACATCGCCGCCGCCGAGCCCCGCGCCGTGCGCCGCGAGGAGGTCACCCAGGAGCTCCTCGACCGCGAGCGCGAGATCTTCCGCGAGCAGGCGCTCGCCTCCGGCAAGCCGGCCAACGTCGTCGACCGGATCGTCGAGGGGAAGATGGAGAAGTACTTCTCCGAGTTCGTGCTCCTCGAGCAGCCGTTCGTCAAGGATTCGGACAAGACCGTCGGCCAGATGATCGCCGAGAAGATCGGCAAGATGGGCGAGAACATCCAGGTGCGGCGCTTCATCCGCTTCAAGCTCGGCGAAGGGATCGAGAAGCGCAAGGAGGACTTCGCCGCCGAAGTCGCCGCCCAGGTGGGCCGCGGATGACGGAGGACTCCTCCCCGAGCGACTCCTCCCGAGTCCAGGGCGGGCCGGCTTTCCGGCGCGTGCTGCTCAAGATCTCCGGCGAGGCGCTGATGGGCGACAAGCCCTTCGGCCTCGACGAGGCCGTGGTGTCGGCCATCGCCGACGAGATCCGCGACGTGCACTCCCTCGGGGTGCAGATCGCGATCGTCGTCGGCGGTGGCAACATCATCCGCGGCCTCGCCGCGAGCCACCGCGGCATCGACCGGGTGACCGGCGACTACATGGGCATGCTGGCGACGGTGATCAACGGCCTCGCCCTCCAGGACGCCCTGGAGAAGCGCGGGGTCGCCACCCGTGTCCAGACGGCCGTCGACATCCGCGAGGTGGCGGAGCCGTTCATCCGCCGGCGGGCCCTGCGCCATCTCGAGAAGGGGCGGGCGGTGATCTTCGCCGCCGGCACCGGCAATCCCTACTTCACCACTGACAGCGCGGCGGCTCTCCGGGCGAACGAGATCCACGCCGACGTCCTGCTCAAGGCCACCAAGGTGGACGGGCTCTATACGGCCGACCCGATGAAGGACCCGAACGCGGTGCTGCTCCCCGAGGTCACCTACCAGGAGGTGCTGGAGAAGGACTTGCAGGTGATGGACACCGCGGCCATCAGCCTCTGCCGGGACAACGGCGTGCCCATCGTCATCTTCGACCTCATGGCTGCCGGCAACATCCGGCGGGTCATCTGCGGCGAGCGCGTCGGCTCCATCGTGCGGGCATAAAATAGGCCCGAGGAGGGACCATGAAAGAGGTGTTCAAGGAAGTCGAGCAACACATGAAGCACGCGGTGGACCACCTCCACCACGAGCTGAAGCACATGCGGACCGGGCGGGCCTCGCTGGGGCTGCTCGAGGGGATCACCGTCGACTATTACGGCAGCCAGGTGCCGCTCAACCAGGTCGCGAACCTCCAGGTAGCGGACGCCTCGCTGATCCTCGCCACCCCCTTCGATCCGAAGCAGAGCGGCGCCATCGAGCGGGCGATCATGAAGTCCGACCTCGGGCTCAACCCGTCGTCGGACGGCAAGGTGATCCGCATCCCGGTGCCGCAGCTCACCGAGGAGCGGCGCAAGGAGATCGTCAAGAAGGCCCACGACGTCGCCGAGCACGCCAGGACCGGCGTCCGCCAGGCCCGCCGCGAGGGCAACGACAAGCTCAAGAAGATGGAGAAGGACAAGGCCATCAGCCAGGACGACGAGCGCCGCGGCCTGGACGAGGTCCAGAAGCTCCACGACCGCTTCATCGCCGAGATCAACACCGCTCTGGAGAAGAAAGAGCAGCAGATCATGCAGGTGTGAGGGGCGGACCCCCCTCGCCTCCTCCCATGTTCCTCTACGGCTACCATCCCGTCCGCGAAGCCCTGCGCCACCGTCCCCACGAGGTGGCGCGGGTGCTGGTGTCCGCCTCCCGGGCGGGCAAGCGGCGCGACGAGATCGAGGATCTGTGCGCGCGCCACCGGGTCGCCTACCAGCGGGTGCCCGAGAAGACCCTGTCCGAGATCGCCGGCGCCGCCCACAACGGCATGGCCGCCGAGGTGCGCGAGGCCCCCGGCGCGGCGGCCGAGCGGACCGGCGGCGATCTCGAGCTCGTGGTGCTCCTGGAGGATGTCCAGGACCCCCGCAACCTCGGGGCGCTGCTGCGCGTCTGCGAGGGGGCCGGCGTCGGGCGGGTGCTGATCCGCGACCGCGGCTCGGCGCCGGTGTCGCCCACCGTGGCCAAGACCTCCGCCGGCGCCAGCGAGTGGCTCGATGTCGAGCGCATCACCAACTCCGGCAACGAGATCGAGCGCCTCAAGGAGGAGGGCTACTGGGTCTACGGCACCGACGCGGCGGGCGATCCCCCGTGGGACGTGGACCTCTCCGGCAAGGTCGTCCTCTGCTTCGGCGGCGAGGAGAAGGGGCTGCGGGCCCGCACCCGCCAGCTCTGCGACCGCATGATCGGCCTGCCCATGCGCGGCCGCGTCGATTCCCTGAACATCGCCACCGCCGCGGCCGCCGTCCTCTACGACGCGGTACGCCAGCGAAGCTGAAGCCTCTCCCCCCCCGGCACGCCGCTCGCAAGGAGCAGCAGCAGGAACTCTCCTCGTTTCCGGAGAGGCTTGTGGAGATGCCGAGCGTAGAAAGAATCGTCCAGGAAGAGACCGCCAGGGCCACCGCCGAGTCGGCCCACAAGAACATCGAGACCATCGTCCGCCTCGAAGAGGAGGAGATGAAGCAGCGGCATCTGGGCGAGCGGGTGAGCGACTTCTTCGTCCGCATCATGGGGAGCATGTCGTTCGTCGTCGCCCACCTGATCCTGTTCATCACCTGGTTCTCGATCAACCTGGGCTTCCTGGGCATCGAGCCCTTCGACCCGTTCCCCTTCGGCATCCTGACCCTGATCGTGTCGGCCGAGGGGGTGCTGGTGGCGCTCTTCGTCCTGGTCAGCCAGAACCGGATGAGCCGCCTGGCCAACCACCGGGCGCACCTGAACCTCCAGATCAGCCTGCTGGCCGAGCAGGAGACCACCAAGCTCCTCCAGAAGGTGCAGAGCATCGTCGACCGGCTGGGGATCGAGACCGCGCGCGACCAGGAGCTGCAGCGGCTGAGCCAGGACACCCACCTCGAGACCCTCGCCCGGGAGCTGCAGGAAAAGCTGCCGGCGGAGTGAGGCCCGCCGGGGCCGGCGGGCCTCACCTCTCGGGCCGGGGCTCAGCAGCCCCAGCCGCTGCAGTTGCGTTCGCTGCAGGCGCACCAGCTCCCCTCGAAGCAGGGGCAGGTGGTGTCCTTGGTGATCGTGCCGCCGGCGACGAGGTCCGGACGGTTCAGGGAGCCGAGAGTCTCCTTGGCCAGGGTGAGCTTCTTGACCTGCTTCTTCATGCGCGCCTCCTCGAGGTGGAATGACGAGGTCGCCCGCCGCGTTGTGCGGAGGGCCCTCTAGAAGTTGGTGCGCGGGGGCGTTGCATGCGGGCACGCTAGCGGCTACACTATCGCCCCTGGCCCGGGGGACCCGCCGGCATAGCTCAGGGGTAGAGCTACTGTCTTGTAAACAGTAGGTCCCCGGTTCGAATCCGGGTGCCGGCTCCAGTGATGGGTACGGCGCCGGGCTTGAAGCAGCACTTTGACAGCAGCACTGGAGGTGTGGCCGAGTGGACAATGGCAGCAGACTGTAAATCTGCCGGGCTTCGCCCTACGGAGGTTCGAATCCTCCCGCCTCCACCATTCCCTCGCTGCCGTCAGCGCCCGCCAGCACCAGTATCGCGAGCTCCCGAGCGGGAGTAACTCAGGGGTAGAGTCACAGCCTTCCAAGCTGTTGGTCGCGGGTTCGAATCCCGTCTCCCGCTCCATTCGACCTCCGTCCCTCATCAGCCCATCCCTGACCAGCGCGGGAATAGAGACGGCGGCGGTGCGTGTTTCTTTTCACGGCCTGCCGGAAGGGGCTGGACATCCGAAAAGATCTCTGGCACAATCTTCGTCCCTCTCCTCCGGGCGCCTGTTCCCGGGCGTCCGCACCGGGCTCCCCTTCGGCGATGGAAAGTCGATGGCGACGGGTTGGTTCCAGCGGAGATCGGGGCTTTACAGGCACCGGGGAGATTGGTAGGATCATCCGGTTTGACCGTGGACGCCCTCCGAGGCACCGGCCCCGGGGGAGTCTAGGAGTGTCTAAGCCCACGTGGCTCAGGGGTAGAGCACTTCCTTGGTAAGGAAGGGGTCACCGGTTCAAATCCGGTCGTGGGCTCCATAAATTTCGACGCAAGTTCGCGTGAACAAATCAGCGCTTTCAGGAGGCATCTGACACGCCATGGGTAAGCAGAAGTTCGAGCGGTCCAAGCCGCACGTCAATGTCGGTACGATCGGTCACGTCGACCATGGCAAGACGACGCTGACCGCGGCGATCACGCGGGTGCTGGCCTCCAAGGGCCTCGCCGACTTCGTGGCGTTCGACCAGATCGACAAGGCGCCGGAGGAGCGGGAGCGCGGTATCACCATCGCCACCGCCCACGTGGAGTATCAGAGCGAGAACCGGCACTACGCCCACGTCGACTGCCCGGGCCACGCCGACTACGTGAAGAACATGATCACCGGCGCGGCGCAGATGGACGGCGCCATCCTGGTGGTTTCGGCGGCCGACGGCCCGATGCCGCAGACGCGG
>DASPJI010000897.1:0-3830 GCA_035628695.1 Thermoanaerobaculia bacterium
CGCACGAAGCTGGTGGCGGTGGCGCACGTCTCGAACGCCCTGGGGACGATCAACCCGGTCCGCCAGATCGCCGACCTGGCCCATGCCCACGGCGCGGTGGTGCTGGTCGACGGCGCCCAGGGGGTCCCGCACCTCGAAGTGGACGTACAGGCGCTGGGCTGCGACTTCTACGCCTTCTCCGGCCACAAGGTCTACGGTCCGAGCGGCATCGGCGTCCTCTGGGGGCGGGGCGAGCTGCTCGCCGGCATGCCCCCCTGGCAGGGGGGCGGCGGGATGATCTCCTCCGTCACCTTCGAGGAGACCACCTTCGCGCCGCCGCCCGAGCGCTTCGAGGCCGGCACGCCGTTCATCGAGGGGGCCATCGCCCTGGGGACGGCGCTCGACTACCTGACGGCGGTGAGCCTCCCGGCCGTCGCCGCCTGGGAGACCGAGCTGATGAGCCTGGCGACGGAGCGGCTGGCGGAGATCCCCGGCCTGCGCTTCGTCGGCACCGCCCGCCACAAGGCGGCGGTCCTCTCCTTCGCGATGGAAGGGATCCACCCGCACGACGTCGGCACCATCCTCGACCGCGAGGGGATCGCGGTGCGCGCCGGCCATCACTGCGCGCAGCCGGTCATGCAGTGCTTCGGCGTCCCCGCCACCAGCCGGGTCTCCTTCTCCCTCTACAATACGGCCGCGGAGGTCGACGCCCTGGCGGCCGGCCTCCACAAGGTACGGGAGGTCTTCGGCTGATGTCGTCCGACCTGCGCGACCTCTACCAGGAGGTCATCCTCGACCACAACCGCCGGCCCCGCAACTTCGGGACGCTGGCGTCCGCCAACCGCACGGCGGAGGGCCACAACCCGCTGTGCGGCGACCGCGTGCGGCTGTTCGTCGACGTCGAGGAGGACCGCGTCCGCGACATCGCCTTCGAGGGCTCGGGCTGCGCCATCTCCACCGCCTCGGCGTCGCTGATGACGGAAGCGGTCAAGGGCAAGACCGTGGAGGAGGCGCGGGAGCTGTTTCGTCTCTTCCACGACCTCATGACAGCCGAGGGCGCCGACGCAGACGATCCGTCCCTCGGCAAGCTCGCGGTCTTCGCCGGGGTGCGGGAGTACCCCATCCGCATCAAGTGCGCCACCCTCGCCTGGCACGCCTTCCAGGCCGCCCTCGCGAACCGGGTGCAGCCCGTCGTCACCGAATAGGCACCGAGTAGGAGCTTCCATGGACGAGCACCAGAACGACACCACCGCCACGGCCGTCGCCGACACCCCGGAGGCAACTCCGGAGCGCACCCCGGAGGCCGCTCCGGAGGCCATCGCCGGCCCGATCGACACCGCCGCCCTGGAGAACCAGATCGTCGAGCAGCTCCAGACGGTGTTCGACCCGGAGATCCCGGTCAACATCTACGAGCTGGGGCTGATCTACGACGTCGACATCCAGCCGGGCGGCGACGTGCACATCAAGATGACGCTCACCTCCCCCGCCTGCCCGGTCGCCGGCTCGCTGCCCGGTGAGGTCCAGCGCAAGGTCGAAGAGGTGCCCGGAGTTGCGTCCGCCGATATCGAGCTGGTCTGGGACCCCGCCTGGAACCCCTCGATGATGTCGGAAGCGGCGCGCCTCCAGCTCGGGATGTTCTAGAGCCGCGACCCGCGTTCTCGTCTGAAGTGATAAAGTCGTACGGGTGAACACTGCACCCGTGCGACAGCCTGACCCGGCGGACGACCCCGGGCCGGCGATCCAGGAGCTCGTCGGCCGGCTCCGCCCCAAGATCAAGCGCATCCTCTGCCTCTACAACATCCCCAGCGTGGACGCCGAGGACATCCTGCAGGAGGCCCTCATCGCGGCCTTCCGCAAGTGGGACTCGATCCAGCACAAGGACGCCTGGCTCCTCGGGACGGTCCGCAACCGCTGCATGCTGTACTGGAAGCACCGCTGGCGCGAGCGGTCCGAGGGGATGGACCCCGAGGACCTGGAGGCGGTCAGCTCGCCGGTCCCGCCGCCGCAGGAGCGGGCGGAGATGCTATGGGACCTGGAGGTGATCGCCGAGACCCTCGGCGAGCGCCACTGGGCGATGCTCTGCCTGCGCTACGGCCTGGGCCTCTCCATCCCCGAGGTGGCCCGGCGTCTCGGCTACTGCCCGTCGAGCATCCGCAAGCTGTCCTGCCGTGTCGTCAACCGCCTCCAGCGGCAGATGGCGGTCACCCTGAAGGAACCCTGAAGGAACCCGCCGGGGCTGGACCGAAACCTGCATATCTCTCCGCCAAGGGCTTTGCCGCGGCGTACGGCGTCTTTCGCCCGGAACAGAAAGAAAGCCGAGGGACAAGAGAGTATGCGAGCACATACGAACAACAATAGTGTGGTGATGCGGGCTGTCGAGGACCTGCCGAGAGAGGCCGAAGAAGAGAAGCCTCCGGCCCGCCCCGGGGAGCCTCGCCTGGTGCGGAGCGGCGAGGATCTGCCCGGGCAGAGGCAAAAGATGGAGGCCATGGGGCGCTTGGCGGGTGGAATTGCGCATGTATTCAACAACCTGCTCACCGCCATCGCCTGTGAGACCGAGCTGGCCCTGGTGAAGCTGGCCCAGGACGACCCCGCCCGCAAGCACCTGCGGGAGATCGAAAAGGTCGGCGAGCGCGGAGCCTCCCTCGCCCGGCAGCTCCTGGCGTTCAGCGGCCGGCAGGTGCTGCACCCCAAGATGGTGCACCTCAACAGCCTGCTGTCGGACCTCGACGAGGAGCTGCGGCGCATCCTGGGCGACGCCATCGAGCTCCGGCTGGAGCTCGCGTCCGACCTGGACCGCATCAATGTCGACCCGGCAGAGTTCCGGCAGGCGATCCTCAGCCTGGCGTCGAACGCCCGGGACGTGATGCCGGACGGCGGGCGGCTCACCCTGGAGACCAAGAACCTGGAGGTGCGGCCGGGCAACCTCGCCCATCCGCTGCGCACCTCGCCCGGCCACTACGTGCTGCTGGAGGTACGCGACACCGGGCCAGGCATGGACGAGGACGTCCGGCGGCGCATCTTCGAGCCGTTCTTCACCACCAAGAAGGGGGCCGAGATCGTCGGCCTGGGGCTCTCCATCGCCTACGGGATCATCACCCAGAGCGGCGGCCACGTGCTGGTGGACAGCGAGCCGGGCAAGGGGTCGCGCTTCCTGATCTTCCTGCCCAGCGCCGAGGAGGCGGGGAGCCGCACGGCGGACACGGCGCGCGAGGCGCGGCACCGCGAGACGCTCCTGCTGGTGGAGGACGAGGAGAACGTGCGCAAGCCGCTCCGCCAGATCATGGAGGCCCGGGGCTATCACGTGCTCGAGGCCTCCGGCGCCGACGAGGCGATGGCGATCAGCCAGGAGCATCAAGGGCCGATCCACATCATGGTCACCGACATCCTGATGGACGGCATGAACGGCGTCGAGCTCGCCGAGCGGCTGGCGTTCAAGCGCCCCGAGATGAAGGTGCTGTTCGCCACCGGCTATCCGGCCGGCCTGGCCGAGCGGCCGAGCCTGACCAACGAGGAGGCGCCGCTGCTCAAGAAGCCGTTCAGCGGCAAGGACCTCGCCGCCAAGGTGCGCGAGGTCCTCGAGAGCTCGGACTAGACGTTTTCGACGAGGAGAGGGAGCTCTTTTGAGCGGCCCGCCCCCACCCGGGGGCGGGCCGCGTCTACTTCCGGGAAGTGCTTCAGGGCAGCGTCTCCTCGTGGAGGTTGCCCAGATAGAGGGCGTTCCACAGCAGCTTGAAGGTGCGGTGCGGCTGCGCCCGGTGCTGCGGCCGGAAGCCGATCAGCACCACCCTCCCCTTGCCGACCGTGAAGTCGACCACCGCCGCCTGCTTCTCCAGCCGCTCGCCCCCCTT
>DASPJI010000898.1:0-8577 GCA_035628695.1 Thermoanaerobaculia bacterium
GTCGGCGGCCCTGGTGGTGGTGACCGAGCAACGGCTCCTGGCGAGCCTGCCGCCCGAGGCGCGGCGGGTGGTCTGCCTCGACGTCGAGCAGGCGGCGTTGTCGGCCGAGAGCGCCGCCCGCCCGCGGCCTCTGGCCGGCCCGCAGAATCTAGCCTACGTGATCTATACGTCGGGGTCGACAGGGCGGCCGAAGGGGGTGGCGATCTCCCATGTCAGCGCGTCGCTGCTGGTGCAATGGGCCGGCGAGACCTTCGGTGCCGACGAGCTGTCGGGAGTGCTGGCGTCGACCTCATTGAGCTTCGACCTGTCGGTGTTCGAGCTGTTCGTGCCGCTGTCGTGGGGCGGCACGGTGATCCTGGCGCCGAACGTGTTGCACCTGCCGGCTTTGCCGGCCGCGGCGCGGGTGCGCCTGATCAATACGGTGCCTTCGGCGCTGGCGGAGCTGGTGCGGGCGGAGTCGTTGCCGCCGGGTGTGAAGACGGTCAACCTCGCGGGCGAGCCTTTGGCGCGCGGTCTGGCGCAGCAGATCCTGGCGAGCGGCACGGTCGAGCGGCTGTGGAACCTGTACGGTCCGTCGGAGGACACGACGTATTCGACCGCCGCGCGGGTAGAGCCCGGGGAGAGGGCGCCCTCGATCGGCCGGCCGATCGACGGGGGGCAGTCGTGGGTGGTGGACGGCGGCCTGAGGCCGGTGCCGGTGGGAGTGGCGGGAGAGCTGCTCCTCGGGGGCGAGGGTCTGGCGCGAGGGTATCTGAGCCGGCCGGACCTGACAGCGGAGCGGTTCGTGCCGGATCCGCTGGGGGGCGAGGCCGGAGCGCGGCTCTACCGGACCGGAGACCGGGCGCGCTGGCGGCGCGCCGGCGAGCTGGAGTTCCTGGGCCGCCTCGATCATCAGGTCAAGGTGCGCGGCTTCCGCATCGAGCTCGGCGAGATCGAGTCGGTGCTGTCGTCGGCCGCCGGGGTGCGGGAGTCGGTGGTGCTGGCACGGCCGGACGGGCCGGGCGGGCCGCGTCTGGTGGCCTATGTGGTGCCGGCGGCGGGCGAGAAGCCGGCGGCCACGGAACTGCGGGAGCTCCTGCAGCAGCGGCTGCCGGACTACATGGTGCCGGCGGTCTTCGTGACCCTCGACAGCCTGCCGCTGACGCCGAACAGCAAGGTGGACCGCCGGGCGCTGCCGGCGCCGGCAGGTCTGCACCCCGCTCCAGGTACGGCCTACCTGGCGCCGCGGACTCCGGGGGAGGAGATTCTGGCGTCGATCTGGGCCGAGGTGCTGGGAGTCGAGCGCGTGGGCCTGCGGGACAACTTCTTCGAGCTGGGCGGCCACTCGCTGCTGGCGACCCAGGTGATCTCCCGTGTGCGCGAGGCCTTCGGCGTGGAGCTGCCGGTGCGCGAGCTGTTCGAGGAGCCGACGGTGGAGGGGCTGGCCGGGCGGATCGAGCGGCTGCGCGAGTCCGCGGCGCCGGCGCCGCCGATCGTGCCGGTGCCCCGAGGCGAGGGCGTCCTGCCACCGTCGTTCGCCCAGCAGCGCCTCTGGTTCGTGGACCGGCTCAAGCCGGGCAGCTCCGCCTACAACGTGCCGCTGGCGGCGCGGCTCACCGGCGCGCTCGATGCCGCGGCACTCGGCAGCGCGTTGCGCGAGGTGGCGTGCCGCCACGAGGTGCTGCGCACCACGTTCGCCGAGCGGGACGGCCGTCCCGTGCAGGTGATCGCGCCCGAGCCGCGCCTGCCGCTCGACATCGTGGACTTGAGGGGCCTGCCGGAGGCGGAGCGCGAGGCCGAGGTGGCGCGACGGGCGATCACGGAGACGCTGCGGCCGTTCGACTTGGCGGCCGGGCCGCTCATCCGGGCGGCGCTGCTGCGGCTGGCCGAGGAGGAGCACGCGCTGCTGGTGACCATGCACCACATCGTCACCGACGGCTGGTCCATGGGCATCTTCCTGCGCGAGCTGACGGAGCTGTACGGCGGCCGCGAGCTGCCGGTGCTGCCGGTGCAGTACGCGGACTTTGCGGTTTGGCAGCGATCTTGGATGACCGGCGAGGTACTGGAGTCGCAACTGTCCTATTGGCGGGGGCACCTGGCCGGGGCGCCGGCCCGTCTGACCCTGCCCACCGACCGGCCGCGGCCGGCGGTGACGACCAATCATGGGACCAACCAGCCGGTGGTACTGCCTCCATCCCTCTCGCGGGCGCTGTCGGCGCTGGCCCGGCGTGAGGGCGCGACGCCGTACATGGTCCTCTTGGCCGGGTTCGCGGCGCTGCTGGGCCGCTACTCCGGGCAGCGTGACGTGGTGGTGGGCTCGCCCATCGCCGGCCGCAACAGGCGGGAGACCGAGGGGCTCATCGGGCTTTTTGTCAACGCCCTGGCGTTGCGGGTAGAGCTGGCGGAGGGGCTCGATTTCCTGAGTCTTTTGCGGCAGGCGCGGCGGACGGCACTGGATGGCTTCGCCCACCAGGACATACCGTTCGAGCGTCTGGTCGAGGAACTGGTGAGCGAGCGCGACCTGGGGCACTCACCGCTGTTCCAGGTGACGCTGGCATTGCAGAACGTGCCGTCGTCGGCGACCGCGGTCTCCGGACTGGCGATACGGGGCGTGGCGATGGAGTCGCGGACGGCGAAGTTCGAGATGAGCCTGCGTCTCGTCCCGGTAGGGGACGAGCTGGCCGGCGGCCTGGAGTACAACACCGACTTGTTCGACGCGGCCACGGCGGAGCGCTTGGCCGGGCATCTGGCCCGATTGCTGGAGCTGGCGGTCGCGGCGCCGGAGGTGCCGGTGCCGGACCTCGGTCTGCTGGCCCCGGCCGAGCGGCAGCACCTGCTGCGGGAGTGGAACGACACCGGGATGGACTATGGGGCGGAGTCCGGACTCTGTCTGCACGATCTGATCGGGATGCAGGTGGAACGCACGCTAGATGCTGTGGCCGCGGTTTCCGGAGATGAGCACCTGAGCTATCACGAGCTGGCCCAACAGGCCGGCCGCCTGGCCCGGCGCCTGGCCGCGGTGGGGGTCGGGGCGGATTCGGTGGTGGGAATCTGCGCCGAGCGGTCACTGGAGATGATCGTGGGCCTGCTCGGAGTGCTAGAGGCCGGCGGCTCCTATCTGCCACTAGACCCGTCGTACCCACGGGAGCGGCTGGCGACCATCCTGGAGAGCGCCGGGGCCGAGGCCGTGCTGATTCAGGAGCCTCTGACGGACCGTCTGCCCGAGATGTCCATCCCGCGGCTGCCGCTGAGGCCGGCCCGTGATCCCGTATCCTGGACGCCTCCCGCGATCCGGCCTGAGAACCTGGCCTACGTCATCTTCACCTCGGGCTCGACCGGCGCGCCCAAGGGGGCGATGGTGTCGCACCAGGCAATCGTCAACCGCCTGCTCTGGATGCAGGCAGCCTACGGCCTGAGCCCGGCCGACCGGGTGCTGCAGAAGACGCCGTTCGGCTTCGACGTCTCGGTCTGGGAATTCTTCTGGCCGCTGCTGGTGGGAGCGCCGCTGGTGTTCGCCCGTCCCGAAGGCCACAAGGACCCCGCCTACCTGGCGTCGCTGATCGCGGAGCAGGGGATCACGGTGCTGCACTTCGTGCCGTCGATGCTGCGGGCGTTCCTGGAGACGGACCGGCGGGAGAGCTGTCGGTCGGTCCGGGCGGTGATGGCCAGCGGCGAAGCATTGCCATTCGATCTGACCGAGCGCTTCTTCGCGTCGATGCCGGGGGAGCTGCACAACCTCTACGGCCCGACCGAGGCGGCGGTGGACGTCAGCTTCTGGCCCTGCGTGCCGGGAGACGACCGGCGGCTGGTGCCGATCGGCCGTCCGATCGCCAACCTGCGCCTGCACGTGGCGGAGCGGAGCTGGCAGCCGGCGCCGCTGGGAGTGGCCGGCGAGCTGCTGATCGGTGGTATGGGACTGGGCCGGGGCTACCTGGGTCGGCCGGACCTGACGGCGGAGCGGTTCGTGCCGGATCCATTCGGGAGCGAAGCCGGCGGCCGGCTGTACCGGACGGGTGACCTGGCGCGGCATCTGCCCGAAGGCGAGATCGAGTTCCTGGGCCGGCTCGACTTCCAGGTCAAGATCCGCGGCTTCCGCATCGAGCTGGGAGAGATCGAGGAGGCGCTGCTGGCCCACGATCAGATCCGCGAGGCGGTGGTGCTGGTCAGGCCCGTTGCAGGGAGCGGCGAGGGGAGCCAGGAGCGCCGGCTGGTGGCCTACGTGGTGTCGGAGACCGGGGAGGAGCCGGCCGACCTGCGCGGCTTCCTGGGCCAGAGGCTGCCGGACTACATGGTGCCTCCGGTCGTGGTCGTGCTGCCGGCGCTGCCGCTATCGGCCAACGGCAAGATCGACCGCGCGGCGCTGCCGGCTCCGGAGATGGCCAACGCCGTGGCGGAGCACGTGCCCCCCCGCACGGCCCTGGAGCGCTTCCTGGCCTCCGGGTTCCGCGACGTGCTGGCGCTGCCGCCGGAGCGTCCGGTGGGCCTGCACGACGACTTCTTTGCCCTGGGCGGCCACTCCATCACCGGCGCCATCTTCATCAACCGGCTGCAGGAGACCCTGTCGGAAATCGTGCACGTGGTGACCCTGTTCGATCACCCGACGGTGGCGTCGCTGGCCGCCTACGTGACAGGGCAGCACCCACAGGCCGCGCGGCGGCTCTGGGGCGAGCCGGCGACTGTCGAGAGCGACGTGGTGGCCCAGGTGGGCCCCGCCGAGATCGAGGAGATGCGCCGGCTGGTGGTCACCGGCCGGCCCGAGGTGCCGGAAGAGGTGCAGGCGCCGGCGCCGCCCAACCCGCCGGCCGTGTTCGTGCTGTCGCCGCCGCGCTCGGGGTCGACCCTGCTGCGGGTCATGCTGGGCGGCCACCCGGGCCTGTTCGCGCCGCCGGAGCTGGAGCTGCTGTCGTTCCCCACCCTGTCGCAGCGGCGCCAGGCCTTCCAGGGGCGCGACAGCTTCTGGCTCGAAGGGGTGGTGCGGGCGGTGATGGAAGCCCGGGGCTGCGGCGCCGAGGAGGCCGAGCGGCTCATAGCCGGCTACGAGGACGGCGGCTGGTCCACCCGGCGCTTCTACGGCGAGCTGCAGAGCTGGCTCGGCGAGCGCCTGCTGGTGGACAAGACCCCGTCCTATGCGTTGGACCCGGAGGTGCTGGCCCGGGCCGAGTCCTGGTTCACGGCCCCGCGCTACATCCATCTGATGCGCGACCCGCGGGCGACCAACCTGTCATTCGAGGAGGCCAAGCTGGACCAGATTTTCTTCCGCCGGCCGCACCGTTTCACGCGGCACCAATTGGCGGAACTGTTCTGGACGGTGTGCCATCGCAACATACTGGATTTCCTGTCGGCGCTGCCGCGGGAGCGCTGGCTGCCGGTGCGGTTCGAGGAGCTGGTGCGCGAGCCGGAGCGGGTGCTGTCGGGCATCTGCGACTTCCTGGGGATCGACTACCGTCCGGAGATGGCGGATCCCTACCGCGAGGGACGCCGTAAGGGGCGTCGCTCACGCATGACCGACGGCGTGCACGACGTATCGCGCATGCTGGGGGACGTGAAGTTCCACACCCACTCGCGGGTGGACTCGTCGGCGGCGGAGCGGTGGCGGCAGGCGGAGGAGGTGCCGCTGGGCACGCCGGCACGGGAGCTAGCCCTGGAGCTCGGCTACGCGGACGCGGTGCCGGAGCTGGTGGCGCAGACCGACATCCTGGTCCGGCTCCAGGCGGGCGCGCCGGAGGTCCGGCCGCTGTTCTGCGTGCATCCGGTGGGCGGCGACGTGGCTTGCTACCGCGAGCTGGCGCGGCGCCTGGGCCCGGATCAGCCCGTCTTTGGTCTCCGCTCGCCGCAGGAGCCGATCCCTGATCTGCGGCAGATGGCCACGCTCTACGTCGAGGTGGCGCGCCAGGCGCAGCCGGCGGGGCCCTACCGGCTGGCGGGTTGGTCCATGGGCGGTCTGGTGGCCTACGAGATGGCCCGCCAGCTCGAGGAGCAGGGAGAGGCGGTGGAGCTGGTGGCCTTGATCGATGCCGCTTCGCCGCAGTGGTGGGCGGAGCAGACGCCCTCGAGCGACGGGGAGCTGGTGGCCTGGTTCGCGCGGGATCTGGCGCGGCTGTTCGGGGCGGCGCAGGTGCCGGCGGTGCGCCTCGACGCCCCGGACGTCGATGGCAACCTGGCGCGGGTGCTGGAGGCGGGGCACGCGACCGGCCTGGTAGCCGCGGGCGTGGGGCTCGCCGACCTGCGTCGGCTGTTCGAGGTGTTCCGCGCCAACCGCATCGCCCTCTCCTCCTATCCTCCGCTCCCCTACTCCGGCGCGCTGGAGCTGATCCGCGCCGCCGAGACAGGCGGTGAAGAGGGAGAGGACCCTTACCGGGGCTGGAGCGGGCTGGCCGCCGGAGGGGTCACCGTTCACACAGTGCAGGGAGATCACTACTCGATTGTGCTGGGAGAGGGGGTGGAGCGGCTGACCGGGCTCCTGCGCTCCTGGCTCTCCGGCCCGAAGGACGGAGAGCTGTCGCATGGCTGAGACTGTAGATCGTCTGGCAGGCCTGTCGCGGGAGAGGCGGGCGCTGCTGGAGTCCTTGCAGCCGAGCCGGGAATCGTTCTGACGAGAGACGAGGAGAAATCAATGTACAAGATCAGCCTGATCAATATGCCCTTTGCCAACCTGGGCTTGCCATCAATCGCACTGACCCAGCTCAAATCGATAGCCGAGCAGCGATTCGGGGGGGATGTCCGGGTCCGCATCTTGTATCTCAACCTGAATTTCTCCCAGTACCTGGGGACCGACGTCTACGGCCACATCACCGGGGCGCTCCAGGCGAACAACTCCGGGCTGGGAGACTGGCTCTTCCGACAGATCGCCTTTCCCAATCAGCCGGACAACACCGCCTCTTATTTTCAGCGCTACTTCCCCCGGATGGATGCTGAGACGAGCGTCGTCAAGGGGTCGATCCTCGCCAAGCGGGCCGGGCTCAAGCGCTACTTCGAGCGCCTCGTGACCCAGTACCAGCTCGACCGCGAGGACCTGGTGGGCTTCTCCTCCATGTTCGCCCAAAACGTCGCCTCCATGGCCATGGCTCGAGTGATCAAAGACCGCAATGCGGCGGTCATCACGGTGATGGGCGGAGCGAATTGCGAGAGCCCCATGGGTGAGGAGCTGGTGCGCCATGTCGAGGCGCTCGACTTTGTCTTCTCGGGGCCGGCGCTCATCAGCTTCCCCGATCTCGTCGCGGCCCAGCTTGCGGGCGACCGCGACCGGTGCCACCAGATCCGTGGCGTGTTCTCCCGCCAAAACGTCGGCGCGCCGCACATGCAGGGGCATGGCGCCATGGGCGCCGAGTTGCCGATCGAGACCCCGGTCCCCCTGGACTACGAATCCTTTCTCGACGACCTGAGCCGCAGCTTCCCCGACGGTAGCGTCCAGCCGTCCCTGACGTTCGAGACCTCCCGCGGCTGCTGGTGGGGGGAGCGCTCCCACTGCACGTTCTGCGGTCTCAACGGCGGCACCATGATGTATCGGGCCATGCCGTCGGATCAGGCGTTGGCGCTGTTCCGGGAGATTTTCGAGAAGTATGGCGACCGGTGCACGAACATCTTCTCGGTAGACAACATCATGCCACGGCAGTACATCAAGGAGGTGTTCGCGCACCTCGTGCCGCCAGAGGGGACCAGCATCTTCTACGAGGTCAAGGCGGACTTGAAGGAGTGGGAGATGGAGGTCCTGAGCCGCGCGGGCGTGACCGAGATTCAGCCCGGGATCGAGGCCCTGGCCACCTCCACTCTGAAGCTGATGGGGAAGGGGACCACGTCGTTCCAGAACGTCGCTTTTCTCAAGAGCTGCCTGCGCTACGGTATCCATCCCGCCTGGAACCTGCTCATCGGTTTTCCGCGCGAAGAGGAGACGGTCTACGAAGGATATCTGCGCGCCCTGCCCCTGCTGATGCACCTGCCGCCGCCGGCCGGCGCGTTCCCGATCCGCTTCGACAGGTACAGCCCGTACTACACCCGCGCCGCGGAATACGGCCTTGACCTGGCGCCGTACGCGTTCTATGGCGCCATCTATCCATTCGGCGAGGAGGCGCTGAGCCGGATGGCCTACTACTTCGAAGATCGCCACTACGACGCGGACTACCTCGTCCGTCTGCTCCGGTGGCAGGAGCGGCTCAACGACACGGTGCAGCGCTGGGTGCAGCGCTGGGAGGGGCGCGACGGCGCTCTCCGGGCGGAGCTCCGGCTGAAGATGGACGGCGATGGCGCCGTGGTTCACGACACCCGCACCGGCGAGCGGGTCGAGCATCGGCTGAGCGCGCTCGGGCTCGACGTACTCCATGCCGCGCGCGGACGCGGGCTCGGCGCGCGTCACCTGCGGGACCAGATGGGCATCGACGAGCCGACCGCCGTGGCAGAGCTCGCCCGACTCGCGGAGCTCGGTCTGGTCTTCGAGGAGGACGGGCGCTTCATCGGCCTCGTGATGGACATCGAGGCCAGGGCGCCGGACCTCGCGCTCCAGGGCATTACGAGCGTGGCGGAGGACGAACGGTTGGCGTCGGCCGCGGGAGGAGATCGACGTGAGGTGCAACCGTGAATGGCCAGGTGCCGAAGAAGTTTGTC
>DASPJI010000899.1:0-4999 GCA_035628695.1 Thermoanaerobaculia bacterium
CGGCGAAGTCGGCGTACTGCACGGGGAGCGGCGGCAGCGGCGAGCCTTCGCCGCGGGAGAAGGCGGTGTAGAGCGCTCCCAGCTCGCCGACCAGGATGCCCATGGACCAGGCGTCGGAGACGATGTGATGGGCGGCGGCGAGCACCACGTGCTCTTCGGTCTCCAGCCGCAGCAGCACCCAGCGGACCAGAGGGCCCGTGGCCAGGTCGAACGGCCGCCGCGCCTGGACCGTCGCCAGGCGGACCGCCTCGGCCTCGCGTGCCGGCTCCGGCAGGGCCCCGAGGTCGATCAGCGGCAGCGGCACCCGCAGCTCGGACGCGATCACCTGGACCGGGCTGCCGTCCCGCTCCGCGAACGTCGTCCGCAGCACCTCGTGCCGGCGCACCACCTCCGCCAGCGCCCGCTCCAGCGCCTGGGCGTCGAGAGGGCCGCTCATCCGGGTGGAGAGCGGCACGTTGTAGGCGACGCCGCCCGGCGCGAGCCGTTCCAGGAACCAGAGGCGTTGCTGCGAGAAGGACAGCGGCAGGCCGCTGTCTTCTCCCTGGGGGCGCGGCACCGGCACGACCGGCGCGGCACGGCGGGCGGCGCGCGCCCGCTCGACGCGCTCCGCCAGCGCCGACACGGCCGGCGCCTCGAACAGGTCGCGGACCGGCAGCTCCACCGCGAGCGTCTCGCGCAGGCGCGACATCACCTGCATCGCCAGCAGCGAGTGGCCTCCCAGATCGAAGAAGCGGTCGTCGGCCCCCACCCGCTCGAGCCGCAGGACCTCCGCGAAGACCGCCGCCACGATCTCCTCGGCCGGGGTGCGCGGCGCGACGAACGGCCTCGCGGCGGCGGGGGCCGCGGTGTCCCGAGGGGTCCGCCGCGCCAGGCCACCCGCCAGATTCGCCAGCAGTTGCTGCCGCTCGGCAGGCACCAGCAGGGGGACCTCGTCGATCTTCTGTCCGGGATCGGCGGCCACCGCTTCGAGGAAGCCGGTGAGATGAGTAAGGAGAAGAGCCGCCGTGGAGCCGTCGAACAGGTCCGCGTCGTACTCCAGGCTCCCCGCCAGCCCGCCCTCCTCCTCCCGCAGGGCCAGCGTCAGCTCGAACTTCGCCACCCCCGGTTCGAGCGGAATCGGCGACAGGGTCAGCCCCGGTATCGCGATCCGCTCGACCGGGACGTTCTGCAGAGCGAACATCACCTGGAACAGCGGGGAACGGGAGAGGTCCCGCTCCGGCGCCACCGCTTCGACCAGTTGCTCGAACGGCAGCTCCTGGTGCGCGAAGGCGTCCAGCGCCGTGACACGGGCCCTCTGCAGGAGCTCGCGGAACGGTGGCGCCCCGGCGAGGTCCGCCCGCAGCACCAGGGTATTGACGAAGAACCCGATCAGCCCCTCGAGCTCCCGCCGGCTGCGGCCCGCCACCGGCGTCCCGACCAGCACGTCATCCTGGCCGGACCAGCGCCCGAGCAGCGCCTGGAAGGCCGACAGCAGGGTCATGAATAGCGTCGCCCCCTCGCTCCGGGCGAGCTCGGTCAGGGCGGCGGTCAGGGAGGGGGAGAGCAGCACCGGGACCGACTCTCCGTGGCGGCCGCGCACCTCCCCCCGTGGCCGGTCCAGCGGCAGATCCAGCGCCCGCGGCGCGCCGGCGAGGCGCTGGCGCCAGTACGCCAGCTCCCACTCCAGCCTGGCGCCGGCGAGCCAGCGGCGCTGCCACGCGGCGAAGTCGGCGTACTGCACCGGCAATGCCGGCAGCGGCGACGCCTCGCCCCGGGAGAACGCCGCGTACAGCGCGCCCAGCTCGCCGGCCAGCACGCCCATGGACCAGGCGTCGGAGACGATGTGATGGGCGGTGGCCAGCATCACGTGCTCCTCCGAAGCGAGCCGCAGCAGCGCCCAGCGGAGCAGCGGGCCCGCGGCCAGATCGAACGGCTGCCGCGCCTGCGCCACGGCGAGCCGGCGCACCTCGGCCTCGCGCTCGCGCTCCGGCAGCCTGCCCAGGTCGATCACCGGCAGCGGCAACGCCAGCTCGGCCGCGATCACCTGCACGGGGCTGCCCCCCCGCTCCGCGAAGGTGGTCCGCAGCACCTCGTGCCGGCGCACGACTTCGTCGAGGCACCGCGCCAGTGTTCCGGCGTCGAGGGGCCCGGCCAGCCGCATCGCCAGCGGCACGTTGTAGGCGAAGCCGCCAGGCTCGAAGCGGTCGAGGAACCAGAGGCGCTGCTGGGCGAAGGACAGCGGCAGGGCGCTGTCTTCTCCATGGGGGCGCGGCACCGGCACGATCGGCGGCGCCGCGACGACGCCCTCCGTGCCGCCGCCGCCGCGGGCCCGCTCCACGCGCTCCGCAAGGGCCGCCACGGTCGGCGCCTCGAACAGGTCCCGCAGCGGCAGCTCCACCGCGAAGGTATCCCGCAGCCGCGACGTCACCTGCATCGCCAGCAGCGAATGGCCGCCCAGGTCGAAGAAGCGGTCGTGAACCCCCACCCGTTCGAGCCGCAGCACCTCGGCGAAGATCGTCGCCACGACCTCCTCGGCCGGCGTGCGCGGCGCGACGAACAGCCTGGCGGCGGGGGCCACGGTGTCCCGAGGGGTCCGCCGCGCCAGGCCACCCGCCAGATTCGCCAGCAGTTGCTGCCGCTCGGCAGGCACCAGCAGGGGGACCGCGTCGATCTTCTGTCCGGGATCGGCGGCAACCGCTTCGAGGAAGCGGGTGAGATGGGAGAGGAGAAGAGCCGCCGTGGAGCCGTCGAACAGGTCCGCGTCGTACTCCAGGCTCCCCACCAGCCCGCCCTCCTCCTCCCGCAGGGCCAGCGTCAGCTCGAACTTCGCCACTCCCGGATCGAGCTCGATCGGCGACAGGGTCAGCCCCGGCATCGCGATCCCTTCGACCGGGACGTTCTGCAGCGCGAACATCACCTGGAACAGCGGGGAACGGGAGAGGTCCCGCTCCGGCGCCACCGCCTCGACCAGCCGCTCGAACGGCAGGTCCTGGTGCGCGAAGGCGTCCAGGGCGGCGGTCCGGGCCCTCTGCAGGAGCTCACGGAACGAGGGCGCCCCGGCGAGGTCCGCCCGCAGCACCAGGGTATTGACGAAGAACCCGATCAGCCCCTCGAGCTCCCGCCGGCCGCGGCCCGCCACCGGCGTCCCCACCAGCAGGTCGTCCTGACCGGACCAGCGCCCGAGCAGCGCCTGGAAGGCGGACAGCAGGGTCATGAACAGCGTCGCCCCCTCGCTCCGGGCGAGCTCGTTCAGGGCGGCGTTCAGGGAGGGGGAGAGCAGCACCGGGACCGACTCTCCGCGGCGGCCGCGCACCGCCCCCCGCGGCCGGTCAAGCGGCAGATCCAGCGCCTGCGGCGCTCCGGCGAGGCGTTGGCGCCAGTACGCCAGCTCCCACTCCAGTCTGGCGCCGGCGAGCCAGCGGCGCTGCCACGCGGCGAAGTCGGCGTACTGCACCGGTAATGCCGGCAGCGGCGACGTCTCGCCCCGGGAGAACGCCGCGTACAGCGCCCCCAGCTCGCCAGCCAGCACCCCCATGGACCAGGCATCGCAGACGATATGATGGGCGGCGGCCAGCATCACGTGCTCCTCCGGAGCGAGCCGCAGCAGAGCCCAGCGGAGCAGGGGACCCGTGGCCAGATCGAAGGGTTGCCGCGCCTGCGCGACGGCCAGCCGGAGCACCTCGGCCTCGCGCTCGCGCTCCGGCAGCCTTCCGAGCTCGATCACCGGCAGCGGCAGCGGCAGCTCGGCCGCGATCTCCTGGACGGGGCTGCCACCCCGCTCCGGGAACGTAGTCCGCAGCACCTCGTGCCGGCGCACCACCTCCGCCAGGCACCGCGCCAGCGTTCCGGCGTCGAGAGGCCCGGTCAGCCGCATCGCCAGCGGCACGTTGTAGGCGACGCCACCCGGCTCGAAGCGATCGAGGAACCAGAGACGCTGCTGCGCGAACGACAGGGGCAGGCCGCCGTCTTCTCCATGGGGGCGCGGCACCGGCACGATCGGCGGCGCCTCGACGACGCCCTCCGTGATGCCGCCGCCGCGAGCCCGCTCGACGCGCTCCGCCAGGGCCGCAACGGTCGGCGCCTCGAACAGGCCCCGCAACGGCAGCGACACCGCGAAGGTCTCCCGTAGCCGCGCCATCACCTGCGTCGCCAGCAGCGAATGGCCGCCCAGATCGAAGAAGCCGTCGTGGACCCCCACCCGGTCGAGCCGCAGCACCTCGGCGAAGATCGTGGCCACGACCTCCTCGGCCGGCGTGCGCGGCGCGACGAACCGCCGGGCCGCCCTGCCGGAACCGGCCGTGCCGTCCGCCTCCGGCGCCAGCCGCAGCAGAGCCTTGCGGTCCAGCTTGCCGTTGGCGGTCAACGGCAGCGCGTCCAGGAGCACGAAGCCCGCCGGCACCATGTGCTCCGGCAGGTGGCTCCGCAGGTGCGTCCGCAGGGCACCCGCGTCGGTAGCGCCCTCCCCGGCGGGCACCACGTAGGCCGTCAGGGCCATTTCGCCCAGCCGGTCCGGTCGGACCAGCACCACCGCGTCGCGCACCCCCGGCGACGCCACCAGCGCCACCTCGATCTCCCCCAGCTCGATGCGGAAGCCGCGGATCTTGACCTGGTGGTCGAGACGCCCCAGGAACTCGAGGCCGCCGTCGGCCAGGCGCCGCGCCAGGTCCCCCGACCGGTACAGCCGCGCCCCCGGCTGCCCCCTCCAGGCAGCGAACGGATCGGGCACGAACCGCTCCGCCGTCAGCTCCGGCCGGCCCAGATAGCCGCGCGCCAGACCGGCGCCGCCGACGTGAATCTCCCCCGCCACCCCGACCGGCAGCGGCTCGCCACCGGAGCCCAGCAGATGCAGCGTCAGGTCCGGAATGGCGACGCCGATGGGACTGCGCGGCGCCGCCTCCAGGTCCGCCCACGACAGCGGACGGTAGGTGACGTGCACCGTCGTCTCGGTGATGCCGTACATGTTGACCAGCCGCGGCGACTCGTCCCCATGACGCCGGAACCAGGGCTCCAGCGCCGCCAG
>DASPJI010000900.1:0-5008 GCA_035628695.1 Thermoanaerobaculia bacterium
GCCGTGTCCGCTCCGTCCGGCGCCTCGGCGGCGGAGGGGGGCCTGCGCTGTGAAGAGGTCCTGTTCCCCGTGACCGTGGCGCCGGGTGCCACCGAGGTCTACAACGTCTTCGGTGTCCTCTGCTCGCGCGGCAGCATCAACAACAAGACGGTCCAGATCACGCTCCACGGCTCGACCTACAGCCATCTCTACTGGGATTGGCCGTTCCAGCCCGAGACCTACTCCTACATGCGCCGCGCCACGGCGGCGGGCTACGCCGTCCTCAACATCGACCGGATCGGCATCGGCCAGAGCGACCATCCGCCGGCGGAGCAGGTGACCATCGGCGCCGATGCGTTCGTGGTCCATCAGATCGTCCAGGCGCTGCGCGGCGGCGAGTTGGTGGTCCCCTCGTTCGGCCGGATCGAGGCGGAGCGGGTGGCGCTGGTCGGGCACTCGCTCGGCTCGGTGATCGCGATCCAGGAGGCGGCCACCTATGGCGACGTGGACGGCGTGGCGCTGACGGGCGTCTCCCACACGGTCACCCCGGTGCTCAACGACATCCTGGGCGGCCTCTATCCGGCGAGCCTCGACCCGCGCTTCGCGGGCCGGAACATCCCGGACGGCTATCTCACCAGCCTGCCGGGTACGCGCGGCATCTTCTACCACCTGCCGGCCGCTGATCCCCTGGTGCTCGCCATCGACGAGCAGACCAAGGAGACCGTCACCCCGGCCGAGCTGGCGACGGCCTTCCCGGCGCTCGACATGTCGACCGGCGTCCACACTCCGGTGCTGGCGATCATCGGCGACCTCGACCTCGCGTTCTGCAACGCGCCGTCCTGCTCGGCCTCCGGCAGCTTCGCCAACGAGGCCAGCTTCTACCCGGCGGACGCCTGCGCCGAGACGGTGATCATGCCCGGCGTAGGGCACGACCTGAACCTGCACTACGCGGCCCAGGACTCCTACGACGCCATTCTCGACTGGCTGGACCGCCGCGTCGGCAGCGACACGCGGCTGCCGGTGCCGGTCCCCTGCCAGCCCTGACCCCCACCTATCCGCGCACGGCTCCCCTCACCCGCACGCCGTGCGCGGATCGTGCACATCGATTGTCAAAGAACACGGACTCACCGCTACAGAGTCCGTCCTTCGAGCAGGGACACTACCACAAAGGCCTGCTTGTTCGACTGAATTGACATCTCTGCCGAGAGCTCTGTAGTCTCCCTCCCGCTGCGCTGCCGTGGAGACACAGAGAGCGAAGTCAGGGAGGAGGCATTGATTCCTCAACTCTTCGCCGCCGTTCCGTACTACTGAGGGGATCTCCCTCAGTGTCAAGGAGCTATCCCTCGATAGAGAGGGATGGCTCCTCAATGTTGAGGAACGGCCGGGACGTGTTGAGGAACCGCGGCGAAGCACTGAGGAGCCGGCCTGGAACACTTCGGGGTCATCTCTCAGTGTTGAGGGGCGGCGGCGTAGCGTTGAGGGAGAGCTCCTCGAAATTGAGGAGCCGTCCCTCAGCTCTGAGGAGCGACGCCGGACCACTGAGGGCCGGCGGCGAAGCAGTGAGGGGACGGCCCGGAACACTCCGGGATGATCCCTCAGTGCTGAGGAGCCGCGGCGAAGCGTTGAGGAGCGGCGGAGAAGCGTTGAGGAACGCCGCCTCAATACTGAGGAGTCGTCCCGAAACGGCTCCGGGTTCATTGACAACTGAATGGTGACGGGGCGCCGCCAGGTCCATGGCCGCGCTCCTGAGCATTCCTCCGTCCGACAGGAGGACCGCCAGAAAGGCGCCACCGGCAGGCGTGGCCGGTGGCGTCTCTCTCGCGCGGTAGCTATAAGAGCCTCTAACAAGACAGGACTTCTTCATGGAGGGGAGGGGCTTGTCCCCTCCCGGGAGGGGACCGAAAAGCCAGACGCATTGAGGAGCGGCCCCGAAGTGTTGAGGGATGGTGCCTTCAACACCGAGGAACCGGCCCGGAACGCGTCCCCTAACGCCGGCACTTGTACGCGGGCGGCTGACTTCGCCATCCGGCGGTGAAGCGCAGAGTGTTATACGCTTCGCGGAAGGGGCGCGGCTCGTCTCGTGGGCTGCGCCTGGTGCTTGCTTGAGTAGGACTCAGTTCGCGACGATACCTCCGACTCCTCGCAATGGCCTCATGACCAAGCCAAAATTCGGTCAGGACTTCTGGGAGCAGCTATGGTCGAAGACGCTGCGTGAGGACGCGGACAAAGTCGCGCGCCGTCCACCCAACGCGCATCTGATGGCCGAGGCTGCCAGCCTTCCGCCGGGGCGCGCCCTCGACGCCGGCTGTGGACATGGCGCGGACACGCTCTGGCTCGCCGCGCAGGGCTGGCAGGTCACGGCGGTCGACTTCTCTGCAGCGGCACTGGCTCACGGACGGTCGATGGCTGAGGCTGCCGGGGCCGATATCGCAGAGCGCATTGACTGGATCGAGAGCGATCTCGCGAGATGGACGCCGGAGTCGGGGCATTACGATCTCGTTGTTTGCTTGTACGTCCACGTGGCCGGTTCCGTGGAAGACATGGTGGGGCGGATGGCGAACGGCGTCGCACCGGGAGGGACCCTGTTCCTGGTTGGACACCGCCCGATCGATCCCAGCACCGGAGCTGCCACGGCCGCGGCAAGTCAGGTGCAAGTCTCCGTCGAGGCTGCGGTCGCTGCGCTCGATCCCAATGTATGGGAGTTGATCGTCGCGGAGGAGCGTCCGCGCGCGGCTGCCGGCACGGGTGTGGATGCGGTGATCCGCGCGCGCCGCCGGACCTGAATCACCGCGGCGTGGTGGCCGTCTAGTTCCGTTGTAAAAGGAGTGGAGAAAAGCGCCCAGAGCTGATAGCTCGATTGCGTTGGGTTCCCGGACCTGGCACTGAGCGAGCAGTGGCCGGTGCATCTCCAGGAGCTTATGGAGTTGAGCCTCCTCGACTTCGATCTGGTCCTTGAGCTCAGGCCACACGCCGGAGGAGCCCCTTCTCCTTGAGATAAGCTGTGAAGGGGCTGGATACGTCCAGGTCGACGAGGTCCACCGGCCTGTCCAGCAGGTCACCCAGACGGGCCATCGTCTCGAAGAAGGAGCCTGGCGGCAGACCTGATACCGCGAGATCGACGTCCGAAGTGTCCCGGTTCTTGCCGGTAGCGACCGAACCAAAGACGTAGACCGCCTCGGCCCCCGATGCCCTGAGGAGAGCCGCGGCGTCCCGCAAGAGGCTCTGCAACTCGTTCACGTCGTCGTCCATCATGAGGATAGTCTGGCCTCCAGGGGTGGGTGTCTGTCAAGGCCAGAAGAGAAACAAGCCCGGCCTCGCGGCCGGGCTTGGAAGATTGGTAGAGGAGGGGAGGCCTTACACCGCCACCGGCACCTCGGCCTCTGCCTCTTTCGGAGCCTCGATCGCCACCACGAGCTGGCCGCCCTGCACGTCCACCCTCACCAGCGAGCCCTCGGTGACCTGGCCGGCGATCAGGGCGCGGCCGATGCGGCTCTCCAACTCGTGCTGGAGGTAGCGCTTGAGGGGCCGGGCGCCGTAGACCGGGTCGAAGCCCTGCCTGGCCACGTACTCCTTGGCGGCCTCGGTCAGCTCCAGGCGCACGCCACGGTCGGTCAGACGGCGGCGCAGGTCGTCGGTCTGGAGGTCGACGATGCGCGTGATCTCGGAGAGCGTCAGCGGTCGGAAGAGCACGATGTCGTCCACCCGGTTCAGGAACTCCGGCCGGAAATGGGAGCGGAGCTCCCTCATCACGGCGCCCCTCGCCGCCTCGGTGATCTCTCCCTCCCGCGTCACACCCTCCAGCAGATGGTGCGAGCCGATGTTCGAGGTCATGATGATCACGGTGTTCTTGAAGTCCACCGTGCGCCCCTGGCTGTCGGTCACCCGGCCGTCGTCGAGGATCTGGAGGAGCACGTTGAACACGTCGTTGTGCGCCTTCTCGATCTCGTCGAACAGGATCACCGAGTAGGGCTTCCGCCGCACCGCCTCCGTGAGCTGGCCCCCCTCCTCGTAGCCGACGTAGCCCGGAGGAGCGCCGATCAGGCGCGACACGTTGTGCCGCTCCATGTACTCGCTCATGTCGATGCGGACGATGTTGTCCTCGCTGTCGAAGAGCGTCTGGGCGAGCGTCTTCGCCAGCTCGGTCTTGCCGACGCCGGTCGGGCCCAGGAAGATGAACGAGCCGATGGGGCGCCGCGGGTCCTTGATGCCGGCCCGGGCGCGGATGACCGCGTCCGCCACCAGCTTCACGGCCTCGTCCTGACCGACCACCCGGTCGTGCAGGATGTCCTCCATGCGCAGGAGCTTCTCCCGCTCGCCCTCGACCAGACGGGTCACCGGGATGCCGGTCCAGCGCGATACGATCTCGGCGACCTCCTCTTCGGTCACCTCCTCGCGCACGAGCTGGCCACCCTTCTCGGCCAGCCGCGCCTCCCGCTCCTTGAGTTGGCCCTCGAGCTGCGGCAGCTTGCCGTAGCGCAGCTCGGCGCTCTTGTTGAGGTCGTAGGCCCGCTCGGCCCGCTCGATCTCCTGGCGCACCTGCTCGATCTGCTCGCGCAGGCCCCGCACCTCCTCGATCGAGCTCTTCTCGGCCTCCCACTGCGCCCGCATGGAGTCGGCCTGGGCCTTGAGGTCGGCCAGCTCGCGGCGGAGGTCCTCCAGCCGCTCCTGGCTCGCCTTGTCCTTCTCCTTCTTGAGCGCCGCCTCCTCGATCTCGAGCTGCATGACCCGGCGGGTGATCGCGTCCAGCTCCTGCGGCATGGAGTCGATCTCGGTGCGGATCATGGCGCAGGCCTCGTCGATGAGGTCGATCGCCTTGTCCGGCAGGAAGCGGTCCGTGATGTAGCGGTGCGAGAGGACCGACGCGGCCACCAGGGCGTTGTCCTGGATGCGCACACCGTGGTGCACCTCGAAGCGCTCGCGCAGGCCGCGGAGGATCGAGATGGTGTCCTCGACGCCCGGCTGGTCGATGATGATGGGCTGGAAGCGGCGCTCGAGCGCGGCGTCCTTCTCGATGTGCTTGCGGTACTCG
>DASPJI010000901.1:0-3661 GCA_035628695.1 Thermoanaerobaculia bacterium
GGGCGAAGGGGAGCGGCGGCTGGTGGGCTACGTGGTGGGAGGCGCCGGCCGGGACCTCGACCTCACGGCCCTGCGCGCGCATCTCCAGGCGCGGCTGCCGGAGCACATGGTGCCGCTGCTCATGGCGCTGCCGGCCCTGCCGCTCACCGTCAACGGCAAGGTGGACCGCCGCGCGCTCCTCGAGCCCGAAGCCCAGCGCCCGCGGGGGGATCGGCGGCGGCCCGAGACCGCCACCGAGGAGGTGCTGGCGGCGATCTGGTCGCGGGTGCTGGAGCTCGCGGAGGTGGGGACCGAGGAGGCCTTCTTCGCCCTGGGCGGCGACTCCATCCTCAGCCTCCAGGTGGTGGCGCTGGCAAAGGAGCGGGGGCTGGCCCTGGACCTCCAGGACCTGTTCCGGCACCAGACCATCCGGGCTCTGGCCGGCGCCATCGAGGGGAAGACGGCCGCCGCGGCGCCGGTCCACAGCGCCCCCTTCTCCCTGGTCGCGCCGGAGGACAGGGCGCTGCTGCCGGATGGATTGGAGGACGCCTACCCCCTGGCCACCCTCCAGGCCGGGATGCTCTACCACATGGAGCTGACGCCGGAGGACCCGCTGTACCACAACGTAGACTCCTGGCACATGCGCGGGCGCTTCGAGCCGGAGACGTTCGCCGAGGCGATGCGGCGGGTGATCGCGCGCCACCCCGTGCTGCGCACCTCGTTCGCCCTGTCCGGCTACAGCGAAGCGTTGCAGCTTGTGCACCGGCGGGTGGAGCTGCCGCTGGTGATCGAGGACATCCGCCATCTCGACCCGGAGGCGCAGGAGGCGGCGGTGGACGCGCTGATGGCGCGCGAGAAGCGGCGGGGCTTCGACCTGGCCGGGGCGCCACAGATCCGCTTCCACGTCTTCCTGCGCTCGGCCGACACCTTCCAGTTCTCGCTCACCGAGAACCATGCCCTCTTCGACGGCTGGAGCCTGCACTCGACGCTGGCGGAGATCTTCGAGCTCTACTTCGTGCTGTTGAAAGAGGGGGCGGTGCCCCCGGAGCGGACGGCGCCGCTCTCCCTCACCTACCGCGAGTTCGTACGGCGGGAGCGGGAGGCCCTCGCCTCGGCGGCGGCGGCGGCGTACTGGCAGGGGGTGCTGGCAGAGCTGGAGCCGCTGGAGCTGCCGCGCTGGCCGGAGCCGTGGCGGAGCGCCGGGCCGCGCCGGGTAGGGATGCTGGACGTGCCCGCCGGCCCCGGGGTGACGGAGGGGCTGGAGCGCCTGGCGCGGCGCGCGACGGTACCGCTCAAGAGCGTGCTGCTGGCGGCGCACTGCAAGGTGCTGAGCCGGCTGGCGGGGCGGCCGGAGGTGGTCACCGGCCTGGTGTCGAACGGCCGGCTGGAGGAGAGCGAGGGGGACCAGGTGCGGGGCCTGTTCCTCAACACCCTGCCGTTGCGGCTGCGGCTTCCCGGCGGCTCGTGGGAGGACCTCGTCCGCGCCGTGTTTCAGGCCGAGCAGGAGATGCTGCCGCACCGGCGCTACCCGTTCGGCGCCTTGCAGCGCCAGTGGGGGCAGCGCCCCCTCTACGAGGTCGCGTTCAATTACATCCACTTCCATGTGATCGATGCCCTGGCCGCCTCGGGGAACCTCGAGGCCCTGGGCTTCAAGCGGGTGGAGCCGACCAACCTCGGGCTCCAGGTGCACTTCGGCCGCAGCTCCGGCTCGGGCCTCATGGTGCAGCTCGACTACGACACCCAGCGCTTCGCCGCGGCCCAGATGGCCCTGGTGGGCGGCTACTACGGGCGGACTTTGGCTGCCATGGCGGCAGGGCTGGACACCCCGCTCCTCTCGCCGGCCGAACGCCAGGCGCTGCTCGCCGAGAGCAACGACACGCGGGTGGAGCGCCCCCGGGGCCTGCTCCTCCACCAGCTCGTGGCACCGGGAGCGGTCGTCTCCCAGGGGTCCCTGGTCCTGAGTCAGGACGAGCTCGAGGCGCGCTCCAACCGGCTGGCCCGCCATCTCCTGAGCCTGGGCGTGAGCCCCGAGACGCGGGTGGGGATCAGCCTGGAGCGGACGCCGGAGCTGGTGGTGGCGCTCCTCGCCGTGCTCAAGGCCGGCGGCGCCTACGTGCCGCTCGACCCGTCCCACCCGGCGGAGCGCACCGCGCTGATCCTGGACGACGCCGGGGTCGCCCTCCTGCTGACCGGCGAGAGCCTGGAGCGCGACCGGGAGGCCATCGCGGCGCGGAGCGGGGCGCCGCTGCCCCCGCTGGCGACCGAGGACAACCTGGCCTACGTCATCTACACCTCCGGCTCGACCGGCCGGCCCAAGGGGGTGCAGCTCTCCCACCGCGCGGTGGTCAACTTCCTGCTCTCGATGGCGGAGCGGCCGGGGCTCACGGCGGCGGACGTGGTGCTGGCCCTGACCACCCTCACCTTCGACATCGCGGGGCTGGAGATCTACCTGCCGCTGCTGGTGGGCGGCCGGGTGGAGATGGTAACGCGCGAGGAGGCCACCGACGGTGTCCGCCTCGCCGCCCGGCTGGCGGCTTGCGGGGCGACGGCCGTCCAGGCGACGCCGGCCACCTGGCGGATGCTGCTGGAGTCGGGCTGGCAGGGAGACCCCCGCTTGAAGGCGCTGTGCGGCGGCGAGGCGCTGCCGCGTGAGCTCGCCGAGGCGCTGCGGGCGCGGGTGGGATCGCTGTGGAACGTCTACGGACCGACCGAGACCGCGGTCTGGTCGGCGGCCGGCGAGGTGACGGAGGGGACCGGCCCGGTGCCGGTCGGCCCGCCGATCGCCAACACCGGCCTGTACGTCGTGGCTGCCGAGACCCTGGAGCTGGTGCCGGTGGGCGTGGCCGGGGAGCTGTGGATCGGCGGTGCCGGCCTCGCCCGCGGCTATCTCGGACGGCCGGACCTGACGGCGGAGCGGTTCGTCCCCGATCCCTTCGCCGCCGCCTCGGGGGAGGCGGGGGCGCGGGCCTACCGCACCGGCGACCTGGTGCGCCGCCTGCCGGACCCGGCCGGCGGGCTGGAGTTCCTGGGGCGCGCCGACTTCCAGGTGAAGGTCCGGGGCTACCGCATCGAGCTGGGGGAGATCGAGGCGGCCCTCGCCCGGCACCCCGCGGTGGCGCAGGCGGTGGCGGTGGCCCGGGCGGACGGCGGTGAGACCCTCCTCGCGGCCTATCTGGTGGCGCGCGAGGGGGAGGCGGTCCCCGGACCGGCCGAGCTCCGCGCCTTCCTGCTGCGCGGCCTGCCGGAGTACATGGTCCCCGCGGCGTTCGTGGCCCTGCCGGTCTTCCCGCTGACCCCCAGCGGCAAGATCGACCGCCGCGCACTGTCTGGTCGGGACGCAGGTCCGGACGCGGTGCGCCAAGGGGAGCGCTACGTGGCGCCGGAGGGGCCGGTCGAGGAGCTGCTGGCGCAGATCTGGGCCGAGGTGCTGCGCGCCGGGCGGGTCGGCGCCGAGGACGGTTTCTTCGAGCTCGGCGGCCACTCGCTGCTGGCGACGCAGGTGATCTCGCGCATCCGTGCCTCTCTGGGCGTGGAGCTGCCGCTGCGGCGCCTGTTCGAGGCCGGCACCGTGCGCGGCCTGGCGCGTGCCGTCGAGGCGGCGCGCCAGGAGAGCGGCGAGGCGCCGCTGCCGCCCATCGCCCGGGTCCCCCGCGACGGCGCCCTGCCGCTCTCGTTCGCCCAG
>DASPJI010000902.1:0-3991 GCA_035628695.1 Thermoanaerobaculia bacterium
GACGGCCCGGCGCCTGGGCGAGTACGCCGAGCGCGCCCGCGACTCCTTCAACCGCCGCTTCTGGTACGAAGAGGGGGGCCACCTCTATGACGTCGTGGACGCGGAGGAGGGGGGCGATGACCCGGCGTGCCGGCCGAACCAGATCTTCGCGGTCGCGCTGGACCACCCGATCCTCGAGCGGGAGCGTTGGGAGCGGGTGGTGCAGGTCGTCCGCGAGCGCCTCCTGACCCCCGTCGGCCTGCGCTCGCTGGCGCCCGGCCATCCCGACTACAAGGCCACCTACTATGGCGACCTCCGGTCCCGCGACGCCGCCTACCACCAGGGGACGGTCTGGAGCTGGCTCATCGGCCCCTTCGTCGACGCCTGGCTGAAGGTCCATCCGGGGGACCCGGCCGGCGCCCGCGCCTTCCTGGAGGACTTCGTGCCGCACCTCGGCGAGGCCTGCCTCGGCTCGGTCAGCGAGGTCTTCGACGCCGAGGAGCCCTACACCCCCCGCGGCTGCGTCGCCCAGGCCTGGGGCGTCGCCGAGCTGCTGCGCGCCTGGATCCTCACCGAGCCGAAGCGCCGGGAGGACCCGCGGGACGCGGAACCGAGCCTGGAGGACGTCGCGGAGCAGGTGGTCGAGATCCGCTAGGCCTTCACCCTCTGCCGGCGGCCCGGGATTCTTCCCGAACCCTCCGGGAGCCGTCCATCTCCACCGGACACGATCCGGAGCGTCCGGAAAGCTTCCCGGCTCATCCGGACTCCATCCTTTTGAATTGGACGCCATCCGGAGCGTCTGGAAATCATCCGGTTGAATGGGATGCGTTCCGAAGCGCCCGGGAAGCTTCCCGAGCCGTCCGGACCGCAGCCGAGAGACTCGGACGCGATCCGGAGCATCCGGGAAGCTTCCCGGGGCTCGCGGATTCCATCCGCCGCGGCGGGACGGGATCCGCGGCCCGCCGCGCGGAGCCGAGGCGTCCGGATGCGCTCCGCGCCGGCCGGCCGGAGTCGAGGGGACCCGGGAGCCGGGGCAAGGGGCCGGCGCGGTACAATCCCGAGGCCACATCTTCGCGAGACGTATCCCCATGCCCCGCAGATACCAGGCTCCGGACGGAGCCCCTTCGTTCCCCCTGAAGCTCGCCGCGGCTCTCCGGGCGAGCCTCCGCCACGGATATGGCCGTGACGACCTGCGCTCGGACATCCTGGCGGGCCTGGTCGTCGGCATCGTGGCGCTTCCCCTGTCCATGGCCCTGGCCGTGGCCTCGGGGGTGGCGCCGCAGCACGGCCTCTACACGGCCATCGTCGCCGGCGGTCTGATCGCGCTCCTCGGCGGCTCCTATGTCCAGGTGTCCGGCCCCACCGCGGCCTTCGTGGTGATCCTCGCCCCGATCGCCGCCCGGTTCGGGGTCGGCGGCCTGGTCCTCGCCACTCTCATGGCCGGCCTCCTCCTGGTCGCCATGGGGGCGGCGCGCCTGGGCGGGCTCATCCAGTTCGTCCCCTACCCGGTCACCACCGGCTTCACGGCGGGGATCGCGGTGGTCATCGCCACCCTCCAGCTCAAGGACTTCCTCGGCCTCACCGTCGAGAGGATGCCCGAGCACTACCTGGAGCGGGTGGCGGCGCTCGGCCGCGCCCTGCCCACGGCGCGGCCGGCGGACTTCGCCATCGGCGCGTTCACCCTCGCGGTCCTGCTCCTCTGGCCGCGGATCACCCGCAAGGTGCCGGCGCCGCTGGTCGCCCTGTCACTGGGAGGGCTCCTCGCCGCGCTCCTGACCTGGTGGCTTCCCGGCCTGGGGATCCCCTTCGAGGTGGCGACGATCCGCAGCCGCTTCCAGTACGAGCTCGGCGGGGTGCTGCACGCGGGCATCCCGCAGCTCCCGCCGCTGCCGGTCCTCCCCTGGCGCCTGCCGGGGCCGGACGGGGCGCCCCTCGGCCTCTCCTTCGGCCTGGTGCGGGACCTGATGCCGTCGGCCTTCGCCATCGCCATGCTGGGGGCGATCGAGTCGCTGCTCTCGGCGGTGGTGGCGGACGGCATGACCGGCGGCTCCCATGACCCCGACGCCGAGCTGGTGGCGCAGGGGCTGGGCAACATCGCCGCCCCTTTCTTCGGCGGCATCGCGGCCACGGGGGCCATCGCCCGCACGGCGACCAACGTCCGTTCCGGCGCCCGGTCGCCGCTGGCCGCCGCCTTCCACGCGCTGTTCGTCCTAGTGTCGGTGCTGGCGCTGGCGCCGGTCCTGGGCTACCTGCCCATGGCGTCGCTCGCCGCCCTGCTCCTCCTCGTCGCCTGGAACATGAGCGAGGCCAAGCACTTCGCCCATGCCCTGCGGGTGGCGCCGCGCAGCGACGTCATGGTGCTCGTGACCTGCTTCGGCCTGACGGTGGTCTTCGACATGGTGGTGTCGGTCACCGTCGGGGTGATCCTGGCGGCGCTCCTCTTCATGCGCCGCATGGCCGAGGTCTCGCGGGTGAAGCTGGTGGACCAGCACCCGCTGGTCTCCTCGGGCCTGCCACGGGACGTGCTGGTCTACGAGGTGGCGGGCCCGCTCTTCTTCGGCGCCGCGGCCAAGGCGATGAGCGCTCTGCAGCGGGTCCCCTCGGGGGTGAGCGTGGTGATGCTCGACATCTCCTCGGTGCCGGTCATGGACGCCACCGGCCTGGTGAGCCTGGAATCCGCGGTGGACCGCCTCCAGTCGCTGGGGATCTACGTGGTGGTGGCCGGGGTCCAGGAGCAGCCCAGGGAGGTGCTCGCCCGCGCCGGGATCGAGCGCCGGGGTGGGGGGATCGCCGTCTTCGGTTCGGTGGAGGAGGGGGTGGCGGCGGCGCTCGCGAAGTCGCGGCTGAGTAGAGGGGGCGACCCCGCGGTGCCGGCTGCCGGCCTCGCGGGGTCTTGAGCGGTCAGCAGTCGCAGCAGGTCCGGTCGAGCAGGGTGTCGGTGGGGCAGTTGAGCCCCGTCGGGCAACCGCAGGTCTGGGTGCCGGCGCCGCCGCTGTCGCAGTCGAACGTGCAGACGCAGGTCGTCCTGTCTTCCATCGTGCAGCCGGGGCCGCGGCCCGCCGCCTCGCGGAGCGCGTCCGCCTGCAGATGACGCAGGGTCTCGCGGTTCAGGCTCAGCTTCTTGGTCCGTCGCTTCATCAAGACCTCCTCTGGATAGGGTGGGTCATGCCAGCCTCTTCTAAATAGATTGGTGCATGGGTCTTCTGATCCGAGACGATATTCCGGTTTCCCTTCTCCTTCCTGGCGTGTCCAACGGGATAGGATGGATACGACACGGACAGCGACTCTGACGAGCTGGTGGGGAGGCGACGTGACGACCGACTCCCAGGAGGGGCGGCTGCTCGCCGCCCTCGCGGCCGGCGACCGGGAGGCGGCCGAACGCCTGGTCGAGCGGACCTATCGCGGCGTCTACACGCTGCTGAGGCGGCTGTGTGGCGACGCGGACCTGGCGGCGGACCTCACCCAGGAGACCTACCGCAAGGCCTGGGACTCCTTGTCCGGGTTCAACGGCCGGGCCCAGTTCTCCACCTGGCTCTGCCGCATCGCCTACAACACCTTCCTCAACCACCTGCGCCGGCCCCGCCGGCTCGTGCCCCTGGAGGACCGGCACGAGACGACGGTCGCCGATCCCGCGCCCGCCGCCGACGAGCTGGTGGGGCGGGCGGTGGCGGGGGACCGGCTCCGGCGGGCGGTCCTCGACCTGCCGGAAGACCTGCGCTTCACCGTTACCGCCCTCTTCTGGGGCGACCTCCCGGTGCGGGAGGTCGCGCGCCAGGAGGGGATCACGACGGTGGGGGTCCGCAAGCGTCTGAAGCGTGCCCTGGCACTTCTCGCCAAGGCGCTCGAGGAGGATGTCCGATGAGCAGGATGGACGAGCGCGCGGTCGCCCGGAAGCTGGCCGAGCGAGACGATATCGAGCCCCCGGCGGGGCTCCTCGAGAAGATCCGGAGCGAGATCCCGGCCGAGATCCGGGTCTCCCCCGAGCTGGTGAAGACGGTGGGCGGCGCGGTGG
>DASPJI010000903.1:0-3099 GCA_035628695.1 Thermoanaerobaculia bacterium
GGAAGGATCTGAGCCCGTCCCAGGTGGCGGCGCTGGAGAAGAGCCGCCAGAAGACACGCCACGTCCTGGGCGAGGACCTCAAGTGCACCATCCGCGCGGCGAATGGGGTGGTCGGGCGGGTCCGGGCGCAGATCAAGGCCCAGGCCCTCCTCCACAGCGTCCTCGTCTCGACCCCCAGGGACCGCGGCGCCGTGCCCTTCGCTCTGGACGCCGACGGTCATCTCTACGTCGCCCGCGAGGAGGACCGCGCGCGGCTCCGGAACCTGCCGTTGACCGGCGGGCAGGCCGGTGAGCAGGACAACGACCTGGCCGGCGAACCCTGGGTCGTCGCCAGCAAGGAGGAGCCGGAGACCGGGCTGCGCTTCGGCATCGCGCGCCCCATCGGTCAGGCGCTGGAGGAGATGCGCCGGACCGCGGCCCGAAACTTCGGCTTCGGCCTGGGGCTCGTCGGCCTCTGCCTGGCCGGGGTCTTCCCGCTGTCCGGCCGCATCAGCCGCAACCTCGAGAGCCTGACCGCCGGCGTCGAGCAGATCGCCCACGGCGACCTGACGGCGCGGGTGACGGTCCGCTCCAGGGACGAGTTCGGCCGCCTGGCCGGGGCGTTCAACCGCATGGCCTTCGACCTGTCCCGGCACCAGGAGCAGTTGCTGGAGCAGGAGCGCCTGCGCAAGGAGCAGGAGCTGGAGCGGCGGCTGCTCGAGGCCGAGCACGCCCGCAAGAGCCGCGAGCTGGAGCAGGCGCGGCAGTTCCAGCTCTCCCTGCTGCCCCGGGAGCTGCCGTCGCGGCCCGACCTGGAGGTCGCCGTCCACACCCGCACCGCCGCCGAGGTGGGGGGCGACTACTACGACTTCCTGCTGGGGGAGGACGGGACGCTCACCGTGGCCATCGGCGACGCCACCGGCCACGGCGCCGCGGCGGGCACCATGGTGACCGCGGCCAAGGGGCTGTTCACCGGCGGGGCGGCCGGCACCGGCCCGGCCCGCTTCCTCGGCCACGCCAACAGCGTCCTCAAGCGGATGCAGCTCGGGCGCATGGCCATGGCCATGTCGGTCCTCCAGCTCCGCGGCCGGCGCCTCACCATGTCGGCGGCCGGCATGCCGCCGGTCCTGCTCCACCGGGCGGCCACGGGCGCGGTGGAGGAGATCTGCCTGGAGGCCACCCCCCTGGGCGCGCTGGCCGACTGCGTCTATCCCGAGCGGGAGCTGGAGCTGGAGCCCGGCGACACGCTCCTGCTCCTCACCGACGGCCTGCCCGAGCTGCTGGGCGAGGGGGGAGAGCCGTTGGGATACCCGCGTCTCCACGAGCTGTTCGCCGCCGCCGCCGGCCGGGAGCCGCAGGAGGTCATCCGCCACCTCGCCGCCGCCGCCGACACCTGGCGGGGGGCCGAGGCGCCGGTGGACGACATGACGTTCGTGGTGCTCCAGGTCAGGAAGGAGAGAGGCGTGGCGCGCGTTTAGAGAGACGTCGGGGAACCGGATGCCCGGTCGACCCTTCTAATCCTGGTGGAGACGTTCGGATTGCGGGCCGACCCCAAGCTGTTCAACCCCCGGCTGGTGCTCCTCCTCACCTTCGTGGTGCTGGCCCCCTCGCTACGCCTGTGGAGCGGCCACCATCTGCTGCCGACCCATTCGCAGCAGCCCGACCCGGATCAGACCCTGACCGTGTGGGTCCTGCCGGACGCCATCTATATAGAAGAGACGCTGGTGGCGGAGGCCGACCTGTCGCGGGTGCTCGGTGAGGTCCGGGGCTCGTACCCCGCCGCCGCCGTGATCGTCCGCGGGGACAGCGCCGACCGCCGGCTGAGCTACGGGCGGGTCCGCCGGGTCCTCCAGCTCGTCAATCAGGCCGGCTTCCTCCGCGCCTCGCTCTCCCCCGGCACCCCTCCTCGCACCGCCGGCTGAAAAAGAAAACGGCGGGGCCGCCCCCGCCGTTTCGAGACTCCGGAGCTCCGGAGAGCCTACTTCTTGCCCTTGGACGCCGACTTGCCGGCCGCGGCGAGGATGCGGGTGAGAGCCGCCTCGGGCGCGTTCCAGTCGGCATCGCTGTTGAGCCGGCCGATCTCCTTGCCGTTGTAGAGGACGATGCCGGTGGGCACTCCCTTGAGGCCGAGCTGCTTGACGACCGGCTCGCGCAGCCCCTTCTCCAGACCCATGTACTCGAACTTGATCTTGGAGGGGGAGCCCTTGAGCTGGTCCTCGACCTTCATCAGCAGCGGCACGTGCTCGCGGCAGTGCGGGCACCACGATCCGAAGTAGGTCCGCACCGTCACCGGCCGGGTCTCCTTCTTGAGGGTGGCCAATGCCTGGGCGTTCGGGGTGTAGGTGTTGGCGACCCGCTGGTAGTCCGGGCTGTAGGCCTTGAGGTCGGCCGACCTGCGGAGGCCGAGGAGCGACGGCCGGACCTTGAGGACGGCCTTCCTGCCCTGAAGGGTGAAGGCCGCGTTGCCCTCGACCACCTGGAACTCGCCCTGGGGCTGCGTCGCGGCGTCGGCGCTCAGGTCGGCCGAGCCGTCCGCCTTCTTGAGCACCTTCATGATCGGGACGGTCTCGACCGTGCCGGCGCGAGGGTTGAGCAGCACCGGCGCGGACAGGCTCGAGGTGAGGATCAGCACCGCCGGGATGCTGTTGTTCTGGTAGATCTCGGCGTTGGGCACCGCCTTGCCGTCGACCTCCAGAAGATAGTCGCCGCTGCGCATGAAGTTGCGCAGCAGGGCGTCGGACGGCTGCGCCAGGAGGGGCGCGACCAAGCCGACGGTCGCGAGGACCGACAGGAGGAACGTTGCCGCTCTGCGGCGGGTGGGGGTCGTCTCGTGCTTCATATCCATGGCCTCTCGATGGGTCTCAAGGTTTTCAGGCCGACTAGGAGCCGGCGGAAGGCTGGGGATTGGCTGGTGTGGTGAGCGGAGGCATGCCCGGGAACGTCTGGGTCACTCGCCCGTCCTTGACCATGAAGGAGCGGGGCAGGCGCCGGTAGAGGGGGCGCATCAGCTCCGCCGGCGTCTCCACGACCTCGAACGACGGGCCCCACTGCCAGAAGAACGCCCGATGCACCGTGTCCTCCGACGCGGAGAGCACCCAGAGCCTCGGGTTCTGGGGGTTG
>DASPJI010000904.1:0-15445 GCA_035628695.1 Thermoanaerobaculia bacterium
CGATCTGGCCGGGACGATCACCCTTTTCGATCATCGGTTCCTTCTTCTTGTCAGCCATGCAATGCGCTCCTTTCGTGTTGAGTCCGCCGGTCAGGCGAAGACATTGCTCGAATCGGTGGGATGGCGGGTGAGGTAAGAGACGACGGCGCGTGTGATCGGTTGGCCGCTGCGCCCTTCATAAAAGGTGAATTGCGGATAAGGGTTGACCTCCAGCGCCACCAGCCGGCCCTCCGGGCTCTCCTTGAAGTCGATGCCGCTGACCACCAGGCCGAGGCGCCGCGTGATCTCGATGCAACGCGCGACCGTCCGCTCGTCCATGGAGGCCGGCTCGATGATCAGATCGGGATCGCCCGCCCGGGCGTCGCGGCGATAATCCTCGCCCCGTGAGCGCAGGCGGGTGACGAAGGCCTCGTCGCCGACCACGTGGACCCGGTAGTCCACGCCCGCCACGTACTCCTGGAAGAGCGTCGGGCAGTCGGGAAGCCGGTCGAGGCGGTCGAGCTTGTCGGGGGTGAGCACCTGGGCGAAGGTGGCGACGTTGCTGATCCCCTTGAAGATCACCCGGCCGCCGAGCTCGTCGTAGAAGCGCCGCGCGTTCTCCGGGATGTTGGTCACCAGGCTGCGCGGCACGTCAAACCCGGCTTCGGCCATCAATCCCACCTGGAAGGGTTTGGAGTAGTTCGAACCGGCGTTGGCCGGCAGGTTCACGGTCGGGCAGCGCGCTACCGCGAGCATCCGGTTGAGCTGCTCGTGCAGCTTGCCCAGGGAGGCGACGCGCCCGGGATCGAGTCTCCCGGCGACGGCATGGCGCAGGAAGATCGAGCCCACCGGAGAGGCGCCGTCGCATCCGCCGCCGAGGACGCGGTAGCCGGGACGCCCGGCCACCCGGTCCGGCTGGACCGAATAGCGCTCGGGGTGGTCCTCGTCGAGGACCTGGAACGGATGCCCGGTCTCGCGGAGCTGGCGGACGAGCGCCGACGCGACGGTGTCGCTGGCGGAGCCGACGACGAGGATCATGCGAGCCCCTCCACGGCCGCCGCGGCGACCCGGCCGATGAGGTCCGCGGACTCGCCGACCAGCGAAGGGCAGGGATCGATCGCCTCCAGCGCGGGCTCGGCGCCGCTCGATACGTCGAGCCGGCAGATGCGCAGCCCGGATCTCCGTTGCCATTCGGCGAGAGCGGCGGCGCGGTCTTCGAACGAGACGGCCTGTCCGGACGCGGGGATCAGCCGCCCGTCCACGGCATAGACGCGGACCGGCTCGCACTCCGGGTCGGCCTCTATCAATGACCATCCGAGCCGGTCCGCCAGCTCTTCGCGCAGCCGCTCGGGATAAGCGGGGTCGCACAGCCACCAGCCGAGATCGAAACGATTCATCACCGGGCAGCGGAGGCCGGCCAGCAGACAGAACACGGCCGCCGTGGTCTCGTGGTAGACGAACATCTGATCGGCGGGCTCGAAGCCGGAGGACGGCCACCAGCGGCGCCGCATCCGCACCAGGACGCCGGACAGTTGATCCAGGGGGAGGTCGCCGCCGGGGAGGCGGAGGAGACCGCCGAACCGGCCGCCATCGCGCTCGATGGCCAGCGGGGTCTCTTCCATCAGCTCTTTCTCGGACAGCCGGCGCGCGGGGCGTCCCTGGGTTTCGAACAGGTTCTCGACCTGGGTGGCGAGGGGATCGCCGGACTCTGCAAGGATGAGGAACATGAAAAGACCTCCTCTGCTCAGAGGGGCGATGCATTTGCTGGAAAGTTACAGGGGAGGCACGCGTATGATCTGAGGAGACTCCTTGGACCGACCGACCCATGCGCCGTTGGGCAAAGCGACTGGCTTTCGTTTCTCTCCTGATCGCGGGACTGTACGCGGCGCTCTACCTGCTGCCGGCCAACGTCTTCCTCGGCACCTCCATCGGACAGCGGCTCCTCAGCCGGAACCCCCAGCGGCTGCGCGTCGAATGGGCCTCGGCGCGGAGCCTCTGGCCGGGAGAGGTGGAGGTCCGGGGCCTGCGTATCGACGGAGACGCCGCGCGGATCCGGTGGGCCGTGAGGGTCGACCGCGGCCAGGGGCGGATCGACCTGCCGGGCCTGCTGAGCCGCCGATTCCAGGTGAGCGGCTTCGAGGGGACGGGCGTGGCCGCGCGGGTGGATCGCCATCCGCCGGTGCCCCGGACCGCGAAGCGGCGCCGCTCTCCCTGGACCCTGCGTATGGAGGGCGCCCGGGTCGCCGGCCTGCGCGCGCTGGAGTACGGACCGCTCCGGCTGACCGGCGACGGCCGCGCCGCGGGCTCGTTCTCGGCCGTGATCGGGCGGCAGGTCCGGGTGGATCTCGAACGCATGGAGATGACGGACGGCCATCTCCTCGCCCGGGGCCGCACCATCGCCCGCGGCCTCTCTCTCCGCGCCGGCCTGCGTCTCGGCCCCTACTCTCCACGCCGGCATCCGGGAGCCGCCGGCTTCGATTTCCTGTCCGGCGCCCTCCAGGCGTCAGGCGCCATGGAGGAGGTGCCGGTGCTCCGCCGAATCGCGGGTGCCTCCACGGGCCCGCCACGTCCGGGCCGGCTCGCCGTGGACGTCCGGGTGAAGCGGGGCGCGTTCGTGCCGGGGAGCCGGGTGGAGCTGGCGCCGCCGGTTCCGGTGGGATCACCCGTGGCGGCGACGGCGGCGGTGGTGCGGACACCGGCCGGGCCGCGGCTGCGGGTGGACGCCGACCTGGAAGGCTTCACCCTCCACCGCCGCGACGGCCCGCCGATCCTCACCAGCGAGTCCCTGCGCGCCAACGCCCTCACCACCGAGCTGCGCCTGAGCCGGCTGATCGGCCAGGCCCGTGACCTGCGGCGCGGCCAGACCTCCGCGGGATGGACACTGCCGGCGGAGGTGAGTGTCCGGGGATTGCGGCTGACCGTCCCCGGCCGCCGCGCCTCGCTGGAGGTCACCGCCGGCGAGGCCCGGGGCCGCATCGATCTCCCCGCGCTGCTGCGCCGCGAGGTCCTGCTGGACGGGGTGACCGGCACCGAGGCCCACCTGCGGGTCGCGCCGGAGGCACCTGGGCCGCGACCGGCCCGGACACCGGCGGCCGGCCGCTCCTCCTGGGCCGTACAGAGCACCGCGACGCGCTTCGACGGGAGCTGCGACGCCGAGCTCGGCACCCTCCGGTTGCAGGGTGGGCTACGCGCCGCGGGCGATCTCTCCTGGAAGGATGGGCTCCTTACCCTAGACCTCGGCACCGTCACCCTGAAGGAGGGCCGCCTGCTCCGGGCGGCGGAGCCGCTCGCCCGGGAGGTGGACCTCGCCGGAGCCCTCCGCTTCGGTCCCTACGCGCCGCGGCGTCCGGGCTTCTCGTGGATCGGAGAGCTGTCCGGCGCCTTCGAGGGCCGCGCGAAGACCGAGATCCCCGCTCTCCAGCGGCTGTCCGGCAGTCCCGGGCCGGACGCGCGCCTCACCCTGGATCTGCGGCTGGACCGCGGCGTGCTCCGCTCCGGCACCCGGATGCACCTCCTCCAGTCCCCCATGACGGTGACCGCCAGCGTGCCGAACGGCGAGAAGGCTCTCCATCTCCAGGCCGATCTCCCCAACTTCACCATCCGCCGCCGCACCGGACGTCCCCTCCTGACAGCCGAGGCGCTCCAGGCCACGACCGAGATCCCCCATCTCCATCTCGCCAGCCTGCTCGGTCTCGGCCAGTCCCTGGGTGGGGGAGGCGAGGGGGGCCGGCCGCCCGGCGCAGGCGACTGGGAGCGAGGGCGGGAGGGGTGGGGGAAGAGCGCACACGAAGGAGCCGAGCGAGGGCGGCCGGCTCCCCTCGCCGGGTGGGGGCTCTCTCCCGCCGAGATCCACGCCCGCGCCTTACGGCTGACGATCCCTGGAGAGCGCTCCTCCATGGAGCTGACCGCCGGCGCCGGCCACGGCAAGCTCGACCTCCCGGCCCTCTTCCAGCGCGAGGCCCGTTTCGCCGGCCTCTCGATGACCGGGAGCCGTCTGCGCCTCCTGCCCGGCACGGGAGAGCCACCGGAGAGGCCCGTCGCTCGCCCCGGTGACCCACCGCTCTGGAAGGCCGAGCTGGCGGACTCCCGGCTCACCGGCGACTGCCAGGTCGACCTCGGCGGCTTCGGCTTCACCTCCAGCCTGCAGGCCGCCGGCGACCTGACCTGGAGCGGCGAGGCCCTCGCCGTCCAGCGCGCCGGCGTGGAGCTCGCCGGCGGCCTCCTGAGCCGGGACGGCGAGACCGTGGCCCAGGACATGAGCCTGATGGCGGACGCCGGCTCGCCCCCTTCGATCCCTCCAAGGTGGAGGGGCTCGGCGCGTTGCGGCTCGTCACCGGGCATTGGCAGCTCGGCGGCGCCATCGCTACCCTGGGCTTCCTGCGCCCCTACCTCGAGAAGGCGAGCTGGCTGTCGCTGGACGGCAGCGGCAGCCTGGACGCGGATCTCCACGTCGACCGCGGCCGGCTGCTGCCGGGGAGCCGCTTTTCGGTGCGTCCGGCGCTCCTGCGTGCCGAGTACCTGCTGAGCCGGGCGTCCGGCGTTGCCGACCTGACCGCCCTGGTGGAGCAGGGGCCAGAAGGAGAGAGGCTGAGGGTCGGCGTCCATTTCGGCCGCTTCGAGGTCGGAGCCCGGGACGAGCCGGAGGGCCGGGCCCACGTCACCGGGCGCGATCTCCGCCTGGCGCTCGTCACCCGCGACCTGGACCTGGCCCGCGCCGCCAAAGACCTGCGGGTGCGTCTCGACCTGCCGGACGCCGACGTCGCCGACCTGACCTTCTACAACGGCTACCTGCCGGAAGGATCCGGAGTGGAGATCCTCTCCGGCACGGGCCGCCTGAGCTCCTGGCTGGAGATGGAGACGGCGGGCCAGACCGGGCGAGGCGAGGTGGCGCTGCGCTCGGACCTCGTGCGGGTGCGGCTCCACGACATGGAGCTGGCGGGAGCGCTCTCTCTCTCTCGGCGCCGCTCACCAGCCCGGACCTCAGAGGGCTGCGCTTCGGGCTGGACGGCACGCGCCTCGATCTCCAGCAGGTGGCGGTGCGCGAGATCGGCCCCCGGGGCCGGAAGGCGCGGGAGACCGCGCCCGGCTGGTGGGCGCGCCTCGAGCTCTCCGGCACCGAAATGGCCTGGACCCGCCCGATGTCCCTCTCCGGCTCGGTGGAGCTGGCGATGCGGGATTCGGACGTCCTCCTCACCCTCTTCTCCCGGCGCAAGCCCTACCTGCGCTGGTTCCGGCGGGCGCTCCACATCGAGGACCTCGCCGCGCGGGGGGATCTGCGGCTCGAAGAGGGCGCGGTGGTGCTCGACCGCCTGGTCGCCACCGGCAGCGGCCTCGAGCTGCGCTCGCGTCTCCGCCTGTCCCGAGACAACCCGCGCGGCTACCTCTTCCTCCGCCGCGGCCTCTTCAAGGTAGGCGTCGAGCTGCGCGACGGCCGCCGCCACTACCGGTTCCGCCGGCCCGCCCAGTGGTTCGCCAGCCGGAACGCCCCGTGAACCGGATGCTACGATGTCGCCATGCCGGACCTCGACGCTCAGATCCTGCGCGCGGTGGAGGAGATCCCGGGGATCTCCGTCCTGGTGCTCTTCGGCTCCCGCGCCAAGGGGACGGCGCGCCCGGACAGCGACCTGGACGTCGCCGTCCTGCCCGACGCCACCGTTCCGCTGGACGACCCCACCGCCCGGCGGAGGCTCCAGACGCGGATCGCCGTCGCCCTCGCCGATCTGGCACCGGACGGTCGGGTCGACGTCGTCTTCCTGGACGAGGCCACGGATGTCCTGCGCCAGCGCGTGATGGAGCACGGCCGGGTCCTGATCTGCCGCGACCGCGAGGCCTGGATCGAGTTGCGGGTCCGCACCATGCGCGAGTACGGCGACCGGGAGTGGGTGCGGGACCTGGACCAGCGGGAGCAGCGCCGGCGTCTGGAAGGAGGTCAGCCGAGTGGTCGATCGGGCAAGGCTCTCGAGTCGCTTAGACGCATTGGAAGGCTATCTCGCTGAGCTGCGGCCCTTCCGGGCCGTGAGCCGCGAGGAGTTCGTCCGCGAGCCCGCCATGCATCACCTGGCGGAGAGGCTCCTCCACCTCGCCTGCGAGTGCGTGCTCGACACCGCCCAGCACGTCATCGCCGAGGGCGGATACCGGCAGGCCGCCACCTACAAGGACCTCATGCAGGTCCTGACCGAGGAGGGCCTGATCGACGCCGGCCTCGCCGAGCGCCTCAAGAGGTGGATGGGCTTCCGCAACGCCCTCGTCCATCTCTACCTGGAACTGGACCACGGCAGGTCCTACGACGCCATCCAAGAAGATCTCCGGGACCTCGAGGAGTTCGCCGCGAAGATAGCCAGGCTCCTGCCAGGCTGAGCCGGGACCCGGAGAAGGACTAACCAGCGCCAGCCTGGGCGGTGTCTGACAAGGCAGGACATCCGCTCGGCGATGGATTACCTCGACTTCGTGCTACGCCTCGACATCGGCGCTTCGGGTGGCCTTGTCGTCCGCCTCGACTCGCCAGCGGGGCAGGCCGAGGCCTCTTTCGAGCCGCCACCCATCAGAGAGGAGGTGGAGCGGGCCGCGGAGGAGTTTGAGCGGCTCCTCGAAGAAGGCCAGGGGCAGGAGTCCTTTCGGGATGTGAGCCCGCGGGGAGTTGTGGCGGCGATAGGCCGCCAGAAGCGGATCGGCGATCAACTCTTCAAGGCCCTGTTTCGTGAGCCGGTGCGCGACCGCTACCAACACAGTCTGGGGTCTCTCGAAGCGCGGCCCAATCTGGGCTTGCGGATCAAGGTGCAGATGGGGCTCAGCGATCCGTCAGTGGCGGCTTTGCAGGGGCTCCCCTGGGAGCTCTTGTACCGAGCGGAGGACGGGACATTCCTGGGAAGGATGCGCCGGACCTCTATCGTCCGTTATTTGGATCTTCCTCTTCCTGGAGGACAGCCTCCGCTTCCTCTGCCACTACGCGTCCTCGTGGTGGCGGCGCGACCTCGCGGAGTCAGGCCTTTGCCGCACGTCGAGCGGGAAGTGCTCGCGCTTCGGAAGCTGGCAAGCCAGCACAGCGGATTGGAAGTGGAGAAGCTCATGCCGCCAACCCTGGAGAGGTTGCGCCAAGAGCTCCTCTCGGGAGGGTTCCATGTGCTTCACTTTCTGGGACATGGGGCCTTCAGGGAAGCGGACGGTGAGGGAGCTCTTTATCTGGAGGACGACTCGGGAGGGCCGGTCGCCATCACCGGGCCGATGCTGGCCGATCACCTCCGAGACATCACATCGCTGCGGTTGGCGGTGCTCAACGCCTGCCAGACGGCCCGGACCTCGGCGCCGGGCCCTTTCGGAGGGGTTGCCACGGCCCTGCTTCGCGCTGGGCTCCCGGCCGTCGTGGCGATGCAGTTTCCCATTGGAGACCGTGCCGCAGCCGCCTTCAGTGCCGGGTTCTATAGCCGCCTCGTCGCGGGCGATCCGCTGGATGCGGCGGTGTCCGAAGGCCGCCTCAAGATTCACCGTGACCTTCCGAAGGCGGCCGATTGGGCGACTCCCGTCCTCTTCCTCCGGTCATCGGACGGCCGGATCTTCGAGCCCCGGCAGCGGTCTCGGAAACCATGGGGCGCCGCGGCGGGTCTCGTACTTCTTGGTGCGCTTGGGTTGCTCGTGGCGCAGGACCGCCTCATGAACGTGCTCGTTCCAGAATCATCTCGCGACTCCTCGTCGGAGGCACGCCCGACTCAGGCACCCGAACGGTCTGCGTCGGGCCAACAGGAAGCTGGTCAGAGCGTTTCGACCCCAGAGCCACCTCTCGTCACGCGTGGCGTTGCATTCCCGAGCCCCTCTCCCTCGCCATCGGGAGGGGAGCCACAATCCATCAAGGCGCCACCCTCAGAACCGGTCGCACGACAGCAACGCCGGGTCCCCGTTACGTATACCCTCAGCGACCGTCAGCCGGTCTACTTGCCGGAGATCAAGGCGCACCTGACTGCGAGCTTCAACGTGTACTATGGGAACCTCTTCGTAACCCTTACTCTGGCCCCCGAAAAGGCTTCAGGGGTGAAGCAGATCATCGCGGGCACGACGACGGTGGAGTTCCAGACAGAGCAGGGAACCTGCCGAATTCAGGTGCTGGCGCTGGACGAGAAAGCGCGAACCGTTACCGTCCTTCCAAGTCCGTCCTAACCACTTCCCTCAGTTTCGGGTCTAACTCTTCGGACCTGGCTGTCGAATGAAGATAAGGGGGGAGCATGCAAGCGAGAATCCGTGTCTTGGCGTTGGTGCTTCTTGGCTTCACTTTGGCATTCCTGTCCCCCGATGCTGCCAGGGGCCAGGATTTCAAGAGTGCAGTCGAGCAACTCGCCCGCGACCTCGGGAATAGTGTGCCAGAAGGACGGACCCTGACTGTGGCGGTCTCTGATTTTCCCGATCTCCAGGGTGGTGTCACGGACCTTGGCCGTTATGTCTCCGAACGGCTCGTGACCCGGCTCAGCGCCCGCCCTGAAAAGTTCCGCGTCATCGAGAGGCGGCGCCTCGACCAGGTTCTGTCCGAGCTTCGCTTCAACCTGTCGGATCTCGTTGATCCTGCCAAAGCCCAGCAGCTCGGGAAGATGCTGGGCGTTCAGGCGATTGTGGTCGGCACGCTGTCTGATCTTGGGACCAACATCGATATCGACGCGAGGATCATTGACATCGGGGTGAACAGCACCATGCCGGGGGTCTCGGTCACGCTGAGTAAAGATGACACCGTGCGGCAACTGTTGGAGCGCGGCCGGCAGATGCCTGGCTACGGAGGAGGTTCTTCTGCCGGTGGTTCTTCTTCAATGCCGGCTCCGTCTTCGGTTTTGGGCTTCTATGAGTCTCCCGAGATTCGGATCGAGGTGGACTCACTTCGGGTCCTGAAGAATGATGAGATCATAATGACGGCCTACTTCTCGAGCTCTCGATCCAGCGGTGTTACTGTGGCTCTCAATGATGGGGGGCACGGCTCTTGGAGATATTATCCAACCTACCTGGTTGACGAGTTGGGACAGAACTTTAGGCTTGAGAAGGTAAGTGCGCTCAGGGGTAACCCTTTGTTTCTGCCGCCTGGCACCAGGGTGCTTACTACGCTCACATTTGATGCTGACTATAGGGGGCTTGGGGAGTCGGTGTCACTGGCTACAGACGTTGACATCTTCTCCGCCGATGAGAGGGGGACGGCGGGCAAGCACCTCAAGACTCTGAATATTTGGATTCGGAATATGAAGCCGTCCAAGTGAGGCGGAGAGTCAACCGGCATAGAGGGTCCGGGCACTCCCCAGGATTTCCTGCCGGCGAATCCAGTTGGGGCTCTTCTCGATCGCCGAGCGGCTGACGAGGTCCACCCGGCGGCCGAGGAGCTTCTCGAGCTCCAACTCCATCCGGGCGTGATCGAAGAGGCTCCAATCAGCCTCAGGGGAGAAGCGGACGAGGAGGTCGATGTCGCTGTCCAGCCGGGCATCGCCCCGGAGCATGGAGCCGAAGAGGGACAGCTCGGTGATCCTCCAACGCCGGCAAAACTGCTCGATCTGAGCCAGGGGTAGGCCCGCGGGCAGGTCTCTCTCTTCCATCTGGATAGTATAGACCCGTGCCCGCAGACGGGCTCGCATCCCACCAGGCCCCGTCGGTACGCCGCGCCTGCCGGCAGACGGAGCGAACCTCCGCCGGCCGGCCAGCCGGTGTCCTCCTGTCGGACGGAGGAAATCCTCGGGGGGCGCGGCCTTGGGCACAGCGGCGCCCCCGTCACGATTCGATTGTCAATGAACATCTTGCTGCTCCACTGGTTCGTTCTGAGTCCCGGCCGGCTTCGTGTACTATACGCAGGCTTCGGGCGGTCCGCAAGGCCAAATTTGATACTGAACGGACTAGAGCGCTCTGATAGTCCGGTCGCGTGGACGCGATTCGACCCGCTTGATGCGCAGATCGCCCCTTGGGTCCTCTTCGTGGCCCCACGGGGCACCTCAGTGACCCCATGGGGCCAGCCTCTCGCCCCACAGGGCGCGGCTGTCGCCCCTTGGGGTGCGTGGAGGCCGAAGCGGGGCGGGGCGGGAGGGTGGAGGGGCGAAGCACAGACCCCGCGGGGCGACAGCAATCCGAGATGGGGCGAAGCGCTCCCGCGGCGGGGCGAGAGGTCGGCCCCTCGGGGCGCGGAGGTTCTTTGACAATCGACGTACACGTCCGGAGCGCGGCGCCGGTGGCCGGGGGTGCGCCGCGCTTGGATGTGCCTTGGGTCCCGCGAAGGGAGACCGGGAGCAGGTGGAGACGGCAAGAAGATCCCGCGAACAGGGTTGACTTCTGCCCGGTCTTCGTACTAGGATTCCGTTATCAGGTTGTACGCAGCACCCGTGGCCCGGCGTCGTGCCGGCCCGCGGCCCACAGACACCGTGTGGCGGCCCGGGTGGGAGTTAGGAGCTCCCTCCCGGGCCTCGCCACACAAAAGGGAGGAAACCCTTATGCGTAGCTTCACTGATGGTAGCAGTCCGTCCGCCGTACCCAACGCCTTCACCGCCTCGTTCCTTGACCGGCTGGCCGAGAGGGACGAGGGTCCCACCGCGCCGGAGGCCGACGTTGCGGGTCCGTGGCGGATCGAGGAGGTCCCCTGCAAGGGCTTCGGGGTGTTCCGGGTGGGGGAGAGCCCGGCCCGGGGCTTCGCGCCCACGGTGGCGTTCCCCTCCGAGTGGCTCGCCCTGGTCGCCGCCGGCATCCTTCCCGGCACCGGCCGGGAGCCGATGCTCATCCTTCAGAAGGACCGCAACCCGGACGGCACCTTCTCCGTCTCTCTGGAGAACGGTGAGGTGGTGGGGCGGTCCCACCTCTTCGACGAGAAGATGGTGGACGCCATGAACGTCGCCATCCACCTGCTGCGGGCGCCGGAATCGCTGGCCAACGTCCTGGACGCCGCCGGCCTCTCGCCGTTGGAGCGCTGCGGCGCCATCCTCGACGAGCGGGCCGGCCAGCGGGCGGCGAGAGGTGAGAAGGAGTAGGGGCTTCCTGATGTAGATCGGCAGCGCCACCGGCGGGGCGACCCGCCGGTGGCTGCTCAATGAGGGGACTTGTAGGGGAGCGCTTCCAACTCGATCTGGCCGGCGAGGGCTTCGAACTCAGGGTCCTTGTGGAGAAGGGTCGCCTCACGGCGCCGCGCAAACGCCGCAATCAGCGCATCGGCCAGGGAAAGACGGAACTCCGCCTTGAAGCGAGCGGCCGTGAGCACCGTCGCCTCGTCCATGTTCCAGGGGACCTCCGCGGGTAGTTGGCGCAACAAGGCATAGCGACGATCCGCCTCAGAGCTGCCCTTCTCCTGCTGGGTTACGTAGTAGACCTCCATGAGCACCAGCCAGGGGAGGATCGTGCTCTCCTGCTCCAGCACCTCCTGAACTCGCGCGGCGCCCTCCTCCTCCTCGATCAAGGCCATGATCGCCGAGGTGTCGAGGACGTACGAATCAGGACCCACGCTCGCGGTCCTCTCGCCGCTGTCGAAGGAGCTTGGCGGTCAGCCCCTCTCCCCGGCCTGACCCTCGGAGCGCGGCCAGGGGATCGGAAGGCAGCGGCACCACCCGGATCGTCTCCCCATCATCGAGCCACACGAGACGGTCGCCCTCTTTGATGTGATGACGCTTGCGGATCGCTGCCGGAATGTTGGTCTGGCCCTTCTTGGTGACAGCGGTCTCCATAACCTCTCCTTTTCCCGTCAGTCTAGGGGAGAAGCGGCAGAGCGGCAAGGCAGACAGATGAAACTGCAAGGCACTCGCTTCGGTGGCCTTGCCGCGTGGCCGGTCCACGCCCCCTACGCCGTCGCCCTTTCTTCCTCCTTCTCCTCCCGCCAATGCCGGGACTTGAAGCGGGTCACCAGGCCGGTGGCGGAGGTGTAGGCGACGGGGATCAGGAGCAGGGTCACCAGGGTCGAGGCGAGCAGCCCTCCCACCACGACGCGGGCCAGCGGCGCCTGGATCTCGGCGCCGGCGCCGAGGCCCAGCGCCAGCGGCAGGAGGCCCAGCACCGTCGTCGTCGTGGTCATCAGGATCGGCCGCAGGCGCAGACGGCCGGCTTCGATCACCGCGTCCGCCGCACCCATCTGATGCTCCCGGCGCTGCAGGTTGATGGCGTCCACCAGCACGATGGCGTTGTTGACCACGATGCCGATGAGCATCACCAGGCCCATGATGCTCTGGATGTTGAGCGTCGTGCCGGTCAGCAGCAGCACCGGCACCACGCCGATCAGCGCCATCGGCACCGAGAGCATCACGATCAGCGGATCGAGGTAGCGCTCGAACTGCCCGGCCATCAGCATGTAGACCAGCACCAGGGCCATGAGGATGGCGACGGTGAAGTCGCGCTGCGCCCGCTGCTGCTCCTGGAACTCGCCGCCGTAGAGGATCGAGTAGCCCTCGGGCAGGCGCAGGTCGCCCAGCGCGGCGCGGATCGACTCCACCGCCTCGCCGAGCGTCATCTCCTCCTCGAGGCCGGCGGTGACGTAGGTGACCCGCTGGCCGTCCACGCGCTCGATGGAGACCGGCGCCCGCTCACGGCGCCACTGGACGAGCGACGAGAGCGGCACCGCGGCCCCGTCCGGCGTCACCAGGGAGACGTTGCGGAGGTCCTGGCTGTTCAGGCGGTCCTCGGGCTGGAGGCGGACGACGATGGGGTATTCGAGCCCCTCCTCGCGGAAGCGGCCGGCCTCGACGCCGCCGACGTTGGCCTGGACGGCGCGGCCCACGTCGCGCACGGTGAGCCCGAGCTCGGCGATGCGCGCGCGGTCGAAGACCAGGTTGTCCTCGCGCTGCCCCTCGCGCCGGCTGACGCGGACGTCGGTGAGGCCCGGCAGGCGCTCGATGCGCCGCCGGATGTCGGCAGCGATCTCGTCGGAGCGCTCCAGGTCCCAGCCGCGCAGCTCGATCTCCACGTCGTCCTCGCCGCCGCCGGAGCTGAAGACGCGGCGCAGGATCCACAGGCCGGGCTGGGCGTCGACGCTGATCTCGGCGCCGGGGATCTCGCCGTCCACGGCGTCGCGCAGGAGGTCGGCCAGCTCCTCGCCGGACATGGAGCGCTCCGCCTGCGGCGCCAGCTTGAGCTCGACCTCGGCGTCGCCGCCGCGCACCTCGGTCGAGACCAGCTCCACCTCGCCCGGCGGCAGGACCTCCCGGACCTTCCTCTCGAGCTCGCCGACGTAGTGGCGGACGACGGCGATGTTGGTCCCCTGCGCCATCTCGATGTCCACGTCGATCTCGTCCGCCTCGGTGGGCGGCGCGAGCTCCACCGGGATCAGCGGCCAGAGCACCAGCGCCAGGAGGAGGAGCCCGCCGGTGACGGCGAAGACCCGCCCCCGGTGCTGGAGGGCGTGGCGGAGCCGGCGCGTGTACCAGCCTTCGAGGCGGGTCATCAGGTCGGTCCTGCCCTCCTTCGTCTTCGTCTCCGCCAGGCGGAGGTGGCGCGAGGCCAGCATCGGCACCAGGGTGAGCGCCACCAGCAGGGAGCACATCAGCGAGAAGACCACCACCAGGGCCATCGCCTGGAACAGCGCGCCGCTCGTGGTGCCGGTGAAGACGACGGGGAGGAAGACGACGCAGGTGGTGAGGGTCGAGGCGACGATCGCCCCCGCCACGTCGGCGGTGCCGGCGCGCGCCGCCTCGATCATCGAGGCCCCCTCCTCCTCGCGCTTGCGGACGATGCTCTCCAGCACCACGATGGCGTTGTCGACGATCATCCCCACCCCCAGGGCGAGGCCGCCGAAGGTCATCTGGTTGAGCGTCAGGCCGCCGAAGTAGAGGAGGCCGAAGGTGGAGATCACCGAGATCGGGATCGAGAGCGCGATGATCACCGTGCTCGACCGGTTGCGCAGGAACAGGTAGAGCACGGCGATCGCGAGCAGCGCCCCATAGAGCGCCGACTGGCGGACGCTGTCCATGGATTGGCGGATGAACTCGCTCTGGTCGGCGAAGACGGTGAGGTGGAGGTCGTCGCGCTCGGCGTTGACGCGCTCGATCTCGGCGCGGATCGCCTCGGCCACGGCCACGGTGTTGGCGCCGCTCTGCTTCTGGATGCCCAGGCTCACCGACGGGACGCCGTTGACCTCCACCAGGTAGCGCACGTCCTCGTAGCTGTCGCGCACCACGGCCACGTCGCGCAACCGGACCGGCTTGCCGGCGATGGTGGCGACGACGGTGCGGGCGATCTGGTCGACCGACTGGTACTCGCCGAGGCCGCGCACGTAGAGGTCGCTGAAGCCGCTCTTGACGTTGCCGCCGGGCAGGGTGACGTTCTCGGCCTGGAGCGCCTGCTGGACGCCAAGCGCCGTGAGGCCCGAGGCCTTCAGCCGGTCGCGGTCGAGCTCGACGCGGATCTGCCGGTAGACGCCGCCGCGCACCTCGATGGCGCCGACGCCGGGGATCTGCTCGAAGCGGCGGGCCAGGTCCTCCTCCAGGATGCGGGTGAGGGATTGCAGGTCGCGCGTCGAGGTGGCGGCGAGGCTCACCACCTCGATGCGGTCGAGGTCGAGCTTCAGGATCTCGGGAGGCGTCGCCTCGATGGGCAGGTCGTTACGGAGCTGGTCGAGCGCCGCCCGCAGGTCGTTGGCCGCCTCGTCGACGTTGGTGCCGCGGGAGAACTCCAGCCGCACCCGGCTCGATCCCTCCTCGGACTCCGAGGTGACGCGCTCCAGGTTCGGCAGGCCGGAGACCGCGTTCTCGATGGGGTCGGTGATGATCTGCTCGATCTCCTTCGGCCCCACGTTGGGATAGCTGACGCGGACGGTGAGCTGGGTGAACTCGACCTGGGGGAGCAGGTCCACCGGCAGGCTGCGCAGGCAGACGATGCCCACCACGATGAGGATGAGGAAGGCCATGGTGGTGGCCACGGGCCGGCGGATCGAGACGCGGGTGATGGCGGCCACGTCAGTTCCCTCCCGCTCCGGGCCTGGCAGGGGCGGCGCCGCCGGCCCGGCCGATGAATTCGTCGTTGCCGGGGGGCTCGGCGCCGCGGGTGCGCGCCCACTCCTGCTGCTTGTCGAGGAAGCTCTGGAGGAGGTCCTCGCGCTGCAGGCCCTGGAGCTGCAGCACGCGCTCCCAGGAGGTGGGGCGGACGCGGGCGGCGGCCTCGCCGTCCCGGGCCAGGAGCTGCTGCCCGACCACCACCACCCACTCCCCCTCGCGGAGGCCGGTGATTCCCGCCGTGGCCCTCCCCTCGGCGAGCACCTCGACGGGCCGGAATTGGACGCCGCGCGGCTTCTCGGGGACCTCGCCGGTTTCGGCGGGGGTGCCGGCCTCGGCGGCGGCGGCCGCCGCCGCCGGCTCGCGCAGGCCGGTGCCGTCCACCACGTAGACGCCGCGGACGCCGCTGCCCGGGTCCTCCCACAGGGCGCTCGCCGGCACCAGGGTGGCCCGTTCGCTCTGCCCATGGAGGATGTCGACGGTGACGAACATGCCGGGGCTGAGCCGTCCCTGCTCGTCCGCGATGTCGATCTCGCCGATGGTGCTGAAGCTGCCCTCTT
>DASPJI010000905.1:0-2578 GCA_035628695.1 Thermoanaerobaculia bacterium
CGAGTCGAGGGCCTCCCAGGCCGTGCCGCCGTCCCGGCTCCGCAACAGCGTCGGGTAGGGGGTCGTGGACGGCAGGAACGCCGGGCCGCCTCCCGCGTAGATCGTCGAGGGGTCGGAGGGCGCGATGGCAAGGGAGAGGGAATCCCGCAACATCCCGGCGACCCGCTCCCAGGTCGCCGCGCCGTCGGTGCTCCGGTAGAAGCCGCCGCTGCCGGCGGCAAAGACGATGGAGGGGTTCTCCGGGTCGATGTCCAGATCCTCGGGCGAGACCAGGGCGTTGGAGGTCGCGGGGATGATCAGCCCGGTGGAGGCGAAGGTCCACGACGCGCCGCCGTCGGCGCTCTTGTAGACGCCCCCGCCGCCGCCGATTCCGGCGTAGACCACCTCGGGATCGGTGGGATCGGTGGCGAGCGAGAGCACGTCCCGCGTCTGGGGGAGGCCCGCGTTGCGCGGCTGCCAGTCGAGGCCGCCGTTGTCCGTACGGAAGACGCCGCCGCCCGAGGTGCCGGCGAACAGGGCGCCCGGCGCCCCGGCCGAGGCCAGGCTGTTCACGATCGAGGCCTTCAGGCCCTGCTGAAAGGCCGCCCAGGTCTCCCCGCTATTAGTGCTCTTGAAGACCCCCGCCCCCGTCTTCACCCAGGGGACCTCGCCGGGGCCGGCGAAGATCACGTTGGGTGCGGAGGGGGCGACGGCGAGGACCCCGACCGGGCTCGGCGGCACACCCGTGGGTACCTGGCGCCAGCTCCCGGCCGCGTCGGTGCTCTTGTAGAGAGTCTGGCCGGTGCCCGCCCAGAAGTTGGCCGGATTGGAGGGATCGATCGCCAGCGCGAACACCTGCCGGTCGAGCAGCCCCTGGCTCGCCGGGGACCAGCTCACGCCGCCGTTGGTGCTCTTGAAGACGCCGTTGGCGTCGGTGCCCGCGTAGACCGTCCGCGCGTTGCGGGGATCGACGGCCAGCGCCCTCACCGGCTGCGCCCCCACGCCCGTGGTCGCGGCGCTCCAAGTGCTCCCGCGGTTGGCGCTCGTGTAGACCCCGGTGACCGTGCCCGCGTAGAGGACGTTAGGGGACGACGGGGCCACCTCCACCGTCAGCACGCCTCCGTCATTCAGCCCGGAGCTCGCGCTGAGCCACCCGCCGCCGCGCTCGGTCTTGTAGACCCGGCCTCCGGCCACGGCATAGAGGATGCGCGGGGTCCCCGGATCGATCGCCAGGTCGGTGACGGGCATCAGGCCGCCGCAGCCGCAGAAGGGGGGAGGCGTGGGCAACCCGCCGCTGACGTTGCGCCAGATGCCGCCGCCGTCGGTCGTCTTATAGACGCCGGCCACGGTGGGCAGATACCCCGCCGCGAGGTAGAGCGTATCCGGCGCCTGGGGATCGATCACCAGGTCGCGGATGAAGAGGTTGAACAGGCCGTTGTTGACTGGGAACCAGGTGCGCCCGCCGTCGGCGCTCTTGAACACGCCGCCGCCGTCGGTGCCGGCGTAGACGATGCGCTGTGTGTTGGGATGGACCGCCAGCGCGGTCACCTTGCCGCCGTCCGGTCCGGTCGGGAACCAGACGTTCTGTGCCGGGAGACGGGCCGAGGCGATGAGCAGGAACAGAAAAACAAAAGCAAAGCAGAGTCTGAGCCGATTCGGCATGGTGAACCCTCCGGAGTCTCTCCTCGAGAAAGCGGATCCCCTTCTGGAGATCCCTTGATCCGTGCTTCTACTCTGTATACGAATGAGACAGGTGGAGCGTTGAGCCGATGATCAGAAGTGGCCGTTGAGGCGGACCTCGAGGCTCCCGGCCGGCAGCAGCGGGATGGTCTACAACCACCCCTTCTGGCGGGCGACGCGGGCGGCTTCGACGCGGTTGGCGGCGCCGAGCTTGCTGATGGCTTCGGAAAGATAGTTGCGGACGGTCCCTTCGGAGAGGTGGACCTCGGCGGCGATGGCGACGGTGGTGAGCCCGTCGCCCGCCAGGCGCAGCACCTGGCGCTCGCGGTCGGTCAGCGGGTCGGGATCGTCCCAGGCGGCGGCGGCGAGGTCCGGATCGACGGTGCGCAGGCCGGCGTGGGCGCGGCGCACGGCCTCGGCCAGCCGCTCCGAAGGCGAGTCCTTCAGGAGGTAGCCCACCGCGCCCGCCTCCAGCGCCCGCCGCAGGTAGCCGCTGCGGGCGAAGGTGGTGAGGATGACCACCCGCGCCGGGCTCCCCTGGCGCCTGAGCTCGGCCGCCAGCTCCAGTCCGGTCACATGGGGCATCTCGATGTCCGAGAGGACGACGTCCGGCGCGGTCTCCCCCGCCAGCCGTAGCGCCTCGCGGCCGTCCAGCGCCCGCGCCACCACCTCGATGTCCGGCTCGAGGTCGAGGAGGGCGGCCAGGGCGCCCAGCACCATCCCCTGGTCTTCGGCGACGAGGACGCGGATCACGCGCTCTCCACCGGGACTCCTCCTCTCCCGGGGAGGGGGCCGGGGAGGCGGGAGAGGGGACCGGGGGGTGAGGGCTCCAGTTTGCCGGGCAGGGTGATCACCACCGCCGTCCCCTCCTCGCCCCGGCGCTCGAGCTGTCCGCCCAGCCCCTCGACGCGCTCGCGCA
>DASPJI010000906.1:0-5866 GCA_035628695.1 Thermoanaerobaculia bacterium
GACGGCATCCAGCGCCTCAACCAGGAGGCGGCCAAGGCCATGGCGGCCGGCAACCGCATGGGGATGAGCCTGCGCCCCGAGGACGCCGTCCGCTGGATCACCATCAACCCGGCGCGCTCGCTGGGCATCGGCGACCGCACCGGCTCGCTCGAGGAGGGGAAGATGGCCGACGTGGTGATCTGGAGCGGCAACCCGTTCAGCGTCTACAGCCGGGCCGAGAAGGTCTACGTCGACGGCGCCCTGGTCTACGACCGCAACGACCCGGCGCGCCAGCCGCGCACCGACTTCGAGCTCGGCCTGATGGGATCTCCGGAGGTGGCCCAGTGACCGGCGCGCGCAGGGCGCTCGCCGCCCTCTCACTGACGCTTGTAGCGGCCTCCCCCGTCCGGGCGGAGACAGTGGCCATCACCGGCGCGACCGTCCACACCCTGGGCGCCGCCGGCAAGCTCGAAGGGGCGACGGTGCTCATCGAGGACGGCCGCATCCGCGCCGTGGGCCGGGACGTGGCGGTGCCATCGGGTGCCCGGCGGATCGACGCGGCCGGCAAGGTGGTGACGCCCGGGCTCTTCGACTCCCTCTCCCGCCTCGGCCTCGTCGAGGTCGGCGCCGTCGAGGGGTCGGTGGACACCACGGTCGAGGACTACGATCCCGTCACCGCCGCTTTCCAGGTGGCGGACGCCATCAATCCGCGCTCGTCGCTGATCGCGGTCAACCGGATCGAGGGGCTCACCCGCGCGGTGGTGGCGCCGGAGGCGGGCGACAGCCTGATCGCCGGCCAGGCCGCCATCATTCACCTCGGAGGCCCGGGGGACTTCCTGCTGCGCTCCCCCGCCGCCATGTTCGCCGTCCTCGGCGAGGCGGGGGCGGAGCGGGCGGGCGGCGCCCGCGGGGCCGCCCTGCTGCGGCTGCGCGAGGCGCTCCAGGACGCCGAGGACTACGCCGAGAACCGCGCCGCCTTCGAGCGCGGCGACCGCCGCGAGTACTCGGTCTCGCGGCTCGACCTTGAAGCCCTGGTGCCGGTGGTCCGCGGCGAGCTCCCGCTGGTGGTGACGGTCAACCGGGCGAGCGACATCCAGGCGGCGCTGCGGCTGGCGAAGGAGCTCGAGCTGAAGCTGATCCTCGCCGGCGCCAACGAGGGCTGGCTGGTCGCCCGGGAGATCGCGCAGGCCAAGGTGCCGGTGCTGGTGACGCCGATGGAGAACCGTCCGGAGCGCTTCGAGATCCTGGCCGCGACGCTGGAGAACACGGCCCGGCTGCACGCGGCGGGCGTCACCGTCGCCCTGATGAGCGGCGATGCGCACAACGCCCGCAACATCCGGCAGGCGGCGGGCAACGCCGTCGCGTACGGCATGCCCTGGGACGCGGCGCTCGCCGCCATGACCGTGGTCCCCGCCCGCCTCTGGGGCCTCGCCGACCGCTACGGCACCCTGGAGCCAGGCAAGGACGCGGACGTGGTGATCTGGGACGGCGACCCGCTGGAGATCACCACCTTCGCCGACCGGGTCTTCATCCGCGGAGTCGAAATCCCGATGAGGAGCCGCCAGACCGAGCTCCGCGACCGCTACAAGGACCTCTCCGGCGACCTGCCGCCGGCCTACAGAAACCCGTAGGCGCCTACCCCGCCGCGCCGGAGCCCGTCATCCGGCGCGGCGCGGCGGGACCTCACCCCATCCGCGCCGCCAGCTTGTCCACGATCAGCCTTCCGATGTTCAGCGAGGCGGTCGCCCCCGGGGAGGGGGCGTTCAAGACGTTGACCACCCTCTCGCTCTCGGCGATCAGGAAGTCGTCCACCGGCAGCCCGTCGGGGGTCACGGCCTGGGCGCGGACGCCGGCGGGGGCGGGGTGGAGGTGCTCCTCGCGGATGCCGGGGACCAGGCGCTGCAGGGCGCGGACGAAGGCCTTCTTGCTGAAGGAGCGCCACATCTCCCCCATGCCCGTCCGCCAGTGGCGGCTCGCCAGGCGCAGGAAGCCGGCATAGGTCAGGCTCTCCAGCAGGTCCGCCGGATGGATGTCCCGCTTGGTGTAGCCCTCGCGGGCGAAGGCCAGCACAGCGTTGGGCCCGCACTCGACGCCACCGTGGATCATCCGCGTGAAGTGCACCCCCAGGAAGGGGAAGCTGGGGTCGGGCACCGGGTAGATCAGGTTGCGGCAGAGGGGCCAGGCGTCGCGCTCCAGCTCGAAGTACTCGCCGCGGAAGGGGACGATCTTCGCGCCGGGGTCCTGGCCGGAGAGCTTCGCCACGCGGTCGCAGTAGAGGCCGGCGCAGTTCACCACGTAGCCGGCCTCGTAGTCGCCGGCCTCGGTCTCCACGGTGACGGTGGGGTCGATACGGCGGATGCCGGTCACCCGGGCGCCGGTCACCACCGCACCGCCACTCTCGCGGATCCGCTGCACGAGCCGGCGGCAGACCTCGGGATAGTCGACGATGCCGGTCTCCGGCACGTGGATGGCCCGGATGCCGGCGGCGTGCGGCTCCAGCTCGCGCAGGCGCTCCGGGCCGATCACCTCGCAGCGCACGCCGTTCTCCTGGCCGCGCTCGTGGATCCGCGCGAGCGCCGGCAGCTCCGGCTCGCCGAGCGCCACGATCACCTTGCCGCACAGCTCGTAGGCGATCCCCTCGCGGGCACAGAACTCCTCCATGGCCCGCTTCCCCTCGCGGCAATTGACCGCCTTGAGGGAGCCCGGCTTGTAGTAGATCCCCGAGTGGAGCACCCCCGAGTTGCGGCCGGTCTGGTGGAGCGCCACCTCCGGCTCCTTCTCCAGCACCACCACCCGCCGCCCAGGGTACCGCTCGGCGAACCGGTACGCCGTCGCCAGGCCCACGATGCCGCCGCCCACGATGGCGACGTCCGCCGTCCGCGCGTTCATGGATTCGTCCGTCCTCTCTTCCAGGTGGCGGATTCTAGCGGACGGCGGGCTGCCTGAGGCGCCCGAGCACCGCGTTGAAGTCAGCCGGCGGCGGCGCCTCGAAGCGGACGGCGCGGCCGCTGCGAGGGTGGAGGAAGCCCAGGACCGTGGCGTGGAGCATCGGGCGTGGCGCCGGCAGGCGGGGGCCGCGCCAGTCGCGGATGTAGACCGCCTCCCCCACCAGCGGGTGCCCCGCCTCGGAGAGGTGGATGCGGATCTGGTGCTGGCGGCCGGTCTCCAGCTCGCAGGCCACCAGGGTCGCCTCCGCGAGCCGCTCCAGCGCCTCGACGCGGGTGACCGCCGGCTTGGCGTCCGGCGGCGGCTCCCCCCGGCCGTGCCGCCGGGGGTTCCACGAGCCCCGCAGGCCGTCCCCCCGGTCGGCGAGCAGCAGCGTGTCGAAGGTGGCGCTCTCCACCCGGCCGTGGGCGATGGCGAGGTAGCGGCGGGTCACATCGTGACGCCCGAGCTGCTCTTGTAAATGACGCTGAGCGCGCACGTTGCGGGCGAAGACCACCAGCCCCGAGGTCTCCTTGTCGAGGCGCTGGACCGCCCGCAAGGTCGGCTTGGGGTCTCCGAGGCGCCGGACGGCCACGCGGGTGAAGGCGAGGAGCGTGTCGCGGTCGTCGCGCTCGAAGGGGACGGTGAGGAGGCCCGCGGGCTTGTTCACCACCACCACGTCGGCGTCCAGGTGGACCACGGCGTCCGGCGGCAGGGGGCCGCGCTGACCCCGGAGGACAGCGGGGCCGGCGAGCCGCAGCTCGACGCGCTCGCCGGCGATGGCGCGGCGTGCCGGGTCGGTCTCGACGGCGCCGTCGACCAGCACGCGGCCGGCGCGGCAGAGGTCCCGCGCCTTGCTCCAGGAGGTCCCCTCGCCGGCGATCTCCCGCACCAGAGCGGCGAGGGTGAGGCCGGCTCGGTCCCCTTCGACCGTGAGAGCGTCCTTCAAGCGCACCTATAGTACCCTACGCGGTCCGGCCGCCCCTGCGGCACCGATACCCCTCCGCTCCATGATCCGCTCCGAACCCGTCCGCCAGGAGCTCCGGGCCACCCTCCGTCTGGCGGCCCCGGTGGTCCTCGTCCAGCTCGGGTCCATGTTGATGGGCATGGTGGACACCCTCATGGTCGGCCACCTGTCGGCCGAGGCCCTGGCCGCCGCCGCCCTGGCCCACATCTTCGTCATCACGGTGCTGATGCTGGGCGCCGGCATCCTGCAGGCGCTCGACCCGCTGATCACTCAGGCGTACGGCGCGGGGGATGTCCACGGCGTGGGGGACCACCTCCTGCGCGGCATCGTCATGGCGGCGGCGCTGTCCCTCCCCATCTCCCTGCTCATGCTGGACACCCGCGAGGCCCTCGCCCTGCTGGGCCAGCAGCCGGAGGTGATCGACGGGGCGGCGGGCTACATCCGGGCCGTCATCTGGGGAAACCTCCCCTTCTTCCTGTTCACGGTCGTCCGCCTCACCCTGCAGACGCAGAGCATCGTGCGTCCCGCGGTGATGGCCATGGTGATCGGCAACGTGGTCAACGTCATCGTCAACTACTCCCTGATCTTCGGGAAATTCGGCATGCCGGCCCTCGGGGTAGTGGGCTCGGCGTACTCGACCGCCCTGTCGCGCTGGTGCATGTGCCTGTACCTGGTGATCGCGTCGCGCCGCGCCCTCGCCCCCTATTGGCGGGGCTTCACCGGCGCCGCGGCGTCGCTCCGGCACTACACCCGTCTCCTCCGGCTCGGCGTCCCCATCGGTCTCCACAACTCGCTGGAGCTGTGCCTGTTCCTCACCGTCGCACTGCTCATCGGCCAGATGGGGGTCGCCCAGCTCGCGGGTCATCAGATCGCCCTCAACCTGTCCGCCATCTCCTTCATGGTGCCGCTGGGGATCGGGGGCGCCGCGGCCACCCGGGTGGGGAACGCGATCGGCCGCGGGGACATGCCGGGAGCCCGCCGTGCCGCCGCCGTCTCCCTCGGCCTCGGCGCCGGCGCCATGGCCCTGTTCGGGCTCCTCTTCGCCAGCGCGCCGCGGCCCCTCGCCAGCCTCTACACGGACGACGCCGCGGTGCTCGCCATGGCCGTGGCGCTCCTCCCCATCGCCGCCGCGTTCCAGATCTTCGACGGCGTGCAGGTGGTGTCGGCCGGCATCCTGCGAGGCTCGGCGGACACCACGTATCCGGCGGCGCTGGCGCTCTTCGGGTTCTGGGCCCTGGGCCTGCCCGGCGGCTGGTACATGGCCGTCCCCCTCGGCCTCGGGCCGCGCGGGCTCTGGTGGGGCCTGACCCTCGGCCTCGGCGCCGTATCGGCGCTGTTCGTCCTCCGCATCGTCACCCGCTTCCGCTCGCACATCTCCCGCGAGATGGGGTAGAAAGGGGACATGACACCGCTCCGCCTGCAAGTCCTCGCCGAGCGCTTCGCGGTCTGCCGCCTGCCGCCGGACTCCCCGATCCCCCCCCGCCCGCAGGCCTGCGGCCTGTGGTCCGCGACTCTCACGGGCAACGAGCTCTCCCTGGTGCTGCCCGAGTCAGCGGCGCCGCCTGGGGTCCCCACCGAGCGGGGGTGGCGGGCGCTGGAGGTCGCCGGCCCGTTGGATTTCGCGCTGACCGGCGTCATGGCCTCCCTCTCCTCCCCCCTGGCGGCGGCCGGGATCAGCCTGTTCGTCGTCTCCACCTATGACACCGACTACGTCCTGGTGCGGGATCACGACCTCGGCCGCGCCAAGGAGGCGCTCGAAGCCGCGGGGCATCAGGTGGCCGAGGGGCCGGGGGGCGGATCATGACCTTCAAGGACCACTTCTCCGGCCACGCGGCCGACTATGCCTCGTTCCGGCCCGGCTATCCGGCGGTGCTGTTCGAGCGGGTCGCCGCGCTCCCCCGCCACCGGCGCCTAGCCTGGGACTGCGGCACCGGCAGCGGCCAGGCGGCGGTGGGCCTCGCGGAGCATTTCGAGCGGGTCATCGCCACCGACCCG